>JAFAZZ010000075.1 GCA_019239375.1 Solirubrobacterales bacterium
GGCAATTGCCTCGTGGTCCAGCTCCGTCGCCGCCTCGCGGTGGTCGCGCCCGCCTCCCCGGTGGTCGCGCCGGCCTCCCCGGTGGTCGCGCCGGCCTCGCCGGTGGTCGCGCCCGCCTCGCCGGTGGTCGCGCCGGCCTCCCCGGTGGTCGCGCCGGCCTCCCCGGTGGTCGCGCCCGCCTCCCGGGTGCTCGCACTAGCCAGTCCCGAGGGCGTCATGACCCCTCGTCTGGGACAAGCCCGCGCTCGCCCCCGGTTCGACGCGGCGTGCGGGGTTATTCGGGTTCGGCGGGGGCGGCCGGCCGCATCAGCGCGATCGACGTGGTGGCATGGCCGACCAGCTTGCCCTCGAGCGTGCGGGCGTGAGCCTCGGCGAAAGCGACCTGCCGCCCGACGCGCAGCGACCGCCCCTCAACCTCGAGGATGTCGCCGCCGGCCACCACCGCTGAGAGGAAGCTCACCTTGATCTCGATCGAGGACATGCCCACGCCGGCCGGGAGCTGCGTGTGGACGGCGCACCCGGCGGCCGAGTCGAGCAGCGTGCACAGCATGCCGCCGTGGACGATCCCGAGCGGATTGAGCGTCGACTCGTCGGGCGTGAACCGGAACACGGCCACGCCGTCGTCGACGCAGACCAGCTCCGCGCCGGTCAGCGCCGCGAAGGCTGGCCGAGGGACGTGACCGTCGATGATCGCCTGGAGGAACTCGCGCCCCGACATGGTCGCCGCCGACGCCACCGCGATCGCCGGGTCATACCACTGGACGATCCTGGTCCTGGGGCTTCCCCAGCCGTTGCTCGCGCTGCTCATCCCGACTCCACGTTCTGCAGCCGGACCTGCCCGCGGGCGACGAGCTTGTCATCCTCGGGCCGGCGGATCTCCACCTGCCAAAGCTGCTGGGTGCGGCCCTGCTGCAGCGGCGTCGCCACCACGGCCAGCCGCCCGCGGCGGTGCGGGCGCAGGAAGTCGGTGACGTTCGAAACGCCCACGGCCATCCGACCGGAGTCCTTCACCGCCTCGAACGCGCCAGTGGTGGCGAAGGTCTCGATCGCCGTGGTGTAGAGGCCGCCATGAACCAGCCCCCAGGGCTGGTGGTGGCGCTCATCGGCCGCGATCGACCCCGCGACCCGCGTCGGGCTGCGTTGCTCGAACTCGATCTCGAGCAGGCGCATGAATTCGCTCTCGCTCATCGTGCTTCTCCGGCGGCGATCGCCGGCGCGCGCGAGGGCGCGGGACGGTTGGCCAGCAGCAGCAGGCCTATGATGCCGCCGGCCAGCGCGATCGCGGCCGTCACCGTCCAGCCGCGCTGGTAGGCCGCGAGCACGCCGGCCGGCGAGCGAGGCGAGCCGAGCAGCGCGATCAGCACGGCCACCCCAATCGCGAGTCCCACCTGGCGGAGCATATTGACCACAGCCGAGCCGGTCGCGAATGCGCTGGGCGGCAGCGAGGACGCAGCCGTGGCCATCAGTGTGGGCAGGGTCAGGCCGACCCCGATCCCGGTCAGCAACAGGCCGCCGAGGACGTCGCCGACGTAGTCGGGGCGCAGGCCGGCCGCGAGCGCCATCCAGGCCATCCCGCCCGCAAATATGGTCGAGCCGGCCGCGATGACCAGGCCTGAGCCGAAGCGCACGATCAGGCGGCCTGCGACCAGGAACGAGAACAGCGGCACCATGATCGGCCCCGGCACGATCGACACGCCCGTCGCAAGGGCGGACCACCGCCACACGTCCTGGGCCCACAGCACGCGCGAGAGGAGCATCGCGCCGAACGCCACTGAGAAGGTCAACGCCACCGCCGATGCGCCGGTGAACGGTCGCACTCCGAACAGGGCGCGGTCGATCAGCGGGTTGTGGTGCCGGGCCGTGCGCAGGGCGAACAGGACGAGCGCCACGGCGGCCACCCCGAGCACGACCGTCGTACGGGCGCTGTCCCACCCCCAGGTACCTCCCTCGACCAAACCCAGGGTCAATGCGCCGACGCCAGTCGTGATGAGCAGTGCGCTGAGCGTGTCCGGCCGAGGCGCAGGGTGCCCGGGAACCTCGGGCAGGAGTCTCCAGCCGGCCAGGAGCGCAGCCACGCCGATCGGGAGGTTGACCAGGAACACCCACCGCCAGCTTGCGGCGACCAGGATGCCGCCCGCGGCCGGCCCGAGCGCGGCGGCCAGTCCGCCCACGGCGGTCCAGGCGCGCACCGCGCCGTGCCTGCGCTCGGGCCGGAACGTCGCCAGGATCAGCCCCAGCGAAGTCGGCGTCAGGAGCGCCGCCCCGGATGCCTGAAGGACCCGGAAGGCGATCAGCATGGGCAGGTTCGTGGCGGCCGCGCAGGCCGCCGAGGCGGCGAGGAAGATCGCCACCCCGAGTAGGAAACCCCGGTCGCGCCGGTAGCGATCGGCCAGGCGGCCGAACAGGACGAGCAGCGCCGCATAGACGATCGCGTAGGCATTGAGGACCCAGGAGAGGTCTCCGAGGCTGCCTGTGCCGAAGCTGCGGGCCATCGACGGCAGCGCGACGTTGACGATGAACAGGTCGAGGCTGGCCAGCACCACGCCAGCGCAGACGATCACGAGGACGAGGTACGGGTTTTCTCGGATCCATCCGGAACCCTGACTTAGAGCGGGCATAGTCAGGCATCCTACCAGACTGGCTAAACGATACAAAAGTCAGCTATCATCCCGGTGGTGACCAACACCCTTCGGCTGACCGGACAGCTTGATCCACGCGCGGCGTGGACGGCCGAGCGCTGCACGATTGCCAAGGCGCTCGAGGTGGTGAGCACCCGGTCGGCCCTTCTGATCATGCGCGAGGCGTTCTACGGCACGAGCCGATTCGACGACTTCTCCGAGCGGGTCGGGCTGAGCGAGCCGGCGACGGCGGCACGCCTCCACGAGCTCGTCGACGAGGGCCTGCTCGAGCGCGAGGACTACCGCGAGCCCGGGCAGCGCACCCGCCAGCAATATCGTCTCACGCCGAAAGGCGCCGACCTGTTCCCGGTTCTGGTCGCGCTGATGCAGTGGGGTGACCGCTGGCTCGACGACCGCGGCGGGCCCGTCGAGCTGCTCCACCGCGACTGCGGAGAACCCGTCAGCATCTCGTTGCGCTGCGCCGCCGGCCACGACGTGGACAGCGGCGAGATCGACCTCGCGCGACGCCGGCGCCGCAGGTAGTACGCGAGGAACGACGCCAGCGCCCTACCGAGCACGCAACGGGCGACGCCGGCGCCGTCACAAGCACGTGGAGCCAGATTCACCGAGCACAAGTCGATGGTCTGCATCTACTCGGTCCGCGCACGTGCGCGCGCGGCGCTCCGGCGTGCGAGGGTCATACCTGCTTCACGGCTTGGTCACCTGGCTGACACGGGAGCGGTCATAGTCTCCCGCCGACACACGCAGGCAATAGGCTGCGCCACCGAGGCAACCACGAGGAGGTTCAATGGGGAACATTCGGCGAACGGCCGGGATCTTTGCTGCTGCGGCCTGTGCGGTCGGGCTCGCGGCGATTCCGGCGGCATCGGCCAAGCCGGGCATCCGGACATCGCGAAGCGGTCAGAGCGGTACCTGCCGGCTCGGCAACGGCGCGGGGCATATCAAGCACGTCATCTACCTCCAGTTCGACAACGTGCACCTGCGGCGGGACAACCCGAACGTGCCGTCCGATCTGGAGCAGATGCCGCATCTGCTGAACTTCCTGGAGGGGAACGGCACCGTCCTGAACAAGCAGTACACGGTGCTGATCTCGCACACGGCGGCCGGCATCGTCAGCTCCCTCACCGGGCTCTACCCGGACCGCATGGGCCTCACGGAGACCAACTCCTACGACTACTACCAGCCCGACGGCACGCCCACGTTCACGTCCGCTTTCAAATACTGGACCTCGCCGGTGGCCAGTACTGACCCGCTGCCAACGTGGTCAACGGCGACTCCGGCGCTCCGAGGACGGCACCGGCCCCATGGGTCTCGTATACGCGCGACGGCTGCGACGTCGGCAACGTCTCGGTCGCCAACACCGTGCTCGAGAACAACTCGAGCGACGTGGTCAACGTGTACGGGGCGAACTCCCCGGAGGCCGCTGAGGCCAAGGCGAACCCGAACCCGGCGACGACCGATTTCGATGGCATCGCGGTGCACTGCGCCCAGGTTCAGACCAGCATCTGCGGCAAGAGCCCTCAGGCCAAACCAGACCCGCTGCCCGACGAGCCCGGCGGCTACACCGGCTACGAGGCGCTCTTCGGGGCCAAGTACGTGAACCCCGCCATCAGCCCTAATGGACCCGTCACTGACATAAACGGCCAGCCGATCACCGACGGCGCCGGCAACCCCGGGTTCCCGGGCTTCGACAGCATGAGCGCCGCGAACACGCTCGGGTACGTCGCCCGGATGCAGGAGGCGGGCATCCCGGTGACGTTCGCCTACATCTCTGACGTGCATGACGATCACCAGGGCGGCGGGGCGTACGGCCCGGGCGAGGCGAGCTACGTCAACGCGTTGAAAGCCTACGACGACGCGTTCGGGAAGTTCTTTGCGCGGCTGGCGGCCGACGGCATCAACAAGAGCAACACTCTGTTCGTCGTCACCGCCGACGAGAACGACCACTTCGCCGGGCAGCAGGCCCAGAACTGCGACGGCGTAAACGTCCCGTGTCAGTACAACACGGTGGCCACCAAGCCGTTGCACGGCATCTACGACGTGACCAACGGGGCCAGCTCGAACTCGGATCCGTCGACCTGGAACGGTCCAAACACGTGGCCGCCGGCGGGCACGAATGGTCCGCTGGTAGGGGAGATCGGCTACAACCTGAAGTGGCTGATGGGCCCGACCATCAACGGCAGCGGGTACGACATCTCGTTCGACTCGGCGCCCAGTTTCTACATCAACGGGCAGCCACAGGCCGTCGGCTCGAGCGGCAACGTCGTGGTGAATCCGACCCTGCGGGCCTTCGAGCGCAAAGCGGCAAGCCTGGATGCGTTCGATCCGTACATCGACTCGACCAAGCTGACGCCGGTGGCGCGCTACCTCGTCGACGCGCCGACATTGAAGGCGCTGCACATGATCAACGCCGATCCGTTGCGGACGATGTCGTTCACGATGTTCTCGCAGCCCGATTACTTCTTCGAGACGTTCAGCCCGTGTCCGACCGGTCAGGGATGCCTGAACGACAGCTTCGCGTGGATCCATGGCGATTACTCGAACGACATCGGGCAGACGTGGCTCGGGATGGTCGGACCCGGCGTGCGCGACGAAGGGCTGAACAACACGACCTGGACCGATCACACCGACATCGTCCCGACGATGGACGCTCTGCTCGGCCTCCGTGCCGACTACGCCCCGGACGGGCGAGTCATCAGTCAAGCTCTGAGCCGCCGCGCCGAGCGCGGCGGCGACGGGGAGACGTCCCAGCTGCTCGGCGCCCTATACAAGCAGCTGGACGCACCTTATGGGGCGTTCGACCACTGGTTGATCGTGGCTTCGACGAACGGCATCAAGTCAGACGACGCGACCTACGAGGCGACTGAGAAGGCAATTCAGTCGCTCGCGGCGCAGCGGGATGCGGTCGTGCTGCAGATGCGCAGCGTGCTCTACGGCGCGAGCCGCAGTCGCAGCGAGCGGCTGATCCGCCGCGGACTACGGCTGCTTGAGCGCTCGGCCGAGCTGGCGGGAACGTAGCGGAGCGGATTTCGGGCCCGATTCTGCGCGCGCGCAGAGTCCGGCCCGGGCCGCCTCAGTCTCCGGATTCGTACTTGAACGAGATGGCCAGCCGCACCCTGAAGTTCACGAGCGCGCCGTTCTCGATCGTCACGTCCTCACGAAGCACCTCCGCGACGCGGAGATCGCGCACTGTCTTGGCCGCCGTTTCGACCGCGTTGCGTGCGGCGGCTTCCCACGACTCGCTGCTGACGCCGATCACTTCGGTGACGCGATAGACGCTGTCTGCCATGGCTGGCCTCCCTCGTTTGATGGTGGTCCGCGACGGGCCGGCGGCCGGTCGGGCCGAGCCTACAGCGGCGGGGTCGGGACGGGCAAATCGCTCGTTGTGCTTCGATCATGCCGATGTCCGGCGATCCGCTTGTCGGCGCAACGGTCGAGTGGCGCGGAGCCCGGCGCCCGGGGCGAAGCGTGCTCGAAGGTGCTCATGTCCGCGTGCGACCGCTGAACGCCGCCGGCGACGCCGCGTCGCTGTTCGCGCAATCCCATCCGCCGCTGGCGGACCCAAATCTGTGGACCTACCTGCCGACCGGCCCCTACGCCGATGCGGACGAGATGCAACGTGCCCTGGAGCAGGTCGAGCGCTCCGAGGACCCACTGTTCTTCACCCTGGTTCCGCTCGCCGATGAGCGTCCCGCCGGCGTCGCCTCGTATTTGCGGATCACGCCCGAACACGGGGTGATCGAGATCGGGCACATATGGTTCGGCGCGTCGCTGCGTCGCAGCACCGCGGCGAGCGAGGTCATCTACGTCCTCGCCGCGCACGCATTCGATGAGCTGGGCTACCGCCGGCTGGAGTGGAAGTGCGACGCTCTCAACCAGGCCTCGCGCCACGCGGCCGACCGCTTCGGCTTTCGCTTCGAGGGCGTGTTCCGCCGCCACATGGTGGTCAAGGGCCGCAACCGCGACACGGCTTGGTACGCGATCACCGACGAGGAGTGGCCGGCGGTCCGCCACGGCTTCCGCGCGTGGCTGCGCGCCGCCAACTTCGACGCGCAAGGCGTCCAGCGCCGGGCGCTCGGTGACCTAATCGCGCGGGCGCGCGGCTGACCGATCCCGGGCGCGCTGCATGTCGCATTCCAGCTGGCTCCGGCTCGGGCGGCAGCGACCGCCTATCGCCGGCGCTTGCGCCTCGCGCGGATCAGCAGCCGGTCGACGATGACGCCGAGCACGAAAGCGAGCGCGATGACCACGATCAGCGGCGTCTGTCCGGTGGCGAATATCCAATGCACCTTGACGTCACCCAGATTCACAACCGCGAACACCGCGATCAGCGCGCCGACGATCGCAGCCGCGATCAACCGCCCCCGGTCACGGCGCTCGACCCCAGTCCGCCGCGAGCGAACCTCGGCGGTTGATTCCGGGGAGGCCGTCAGCCCATCTAGTTCCGAACCCTCACGGCTCACCTCTCCACCAGGCTACTCCTGTCGATCAAAACGTCGAATCGGACCGCGTCGAGCGGCAGCAACGGTGCGCGCACTCGAGCACCGCGAGTGCCCGCCGGTATGCGCGCGCCGTCGAGGGCAAGGTGAGTGAGCCGAATCACCCGTTGCCCTGAGCCTCGACCACGTCGGCTGGGTGTGTGCCGCCGCGCTGCTCGTCATGCGACCGGTGGCCGAGATGCAGCGGTTGCGGAGCGTGGGGCGGATCCTGGCCGGTGACACTCGGGGCCCTCATCGCGATAGCGCTCGTACGGATCGGGCCGCCGCACGCTGTGTACAGCGTGGTGGTGATCGTTACGCTGGCTGGCGCAGCCGCGACGCACGGCAGCCGCTGGTATCTCACGCCCGCGTTCACGACCTTGCTGGTGTTCCTGCTGCTGCTTTATTCCCACGCGCAGGATGCCGCTTCTCGCTTCGGCGAACGGGTACTGGAGACGCTGCTCGGGGTCGCGCTGGCGTACCTGTTCGGTCTTGTCCTGCCGGCGCTGAGGAGGGCGCGGGAATAGCGCAACTGCGGTATGGACGCAGGCTTGGCAGCCCGACATCATCGTCGCCGGGTTCGCTCGCCTTGGTCGCGTGGGGCTTTGCCCCGCTTCACGCGAGGGAGGAGAACCATCGAGGCGTTCAGAACCCGCGGTGTGGTGCCGCCGCCTGGCCCCGCGTCCAGCGCCCCTCGGACGCGGGGCCGACGGTTCTCTCAGTGGCGGTCATGCGAAACGGCGACTCGTTCGCCGGCGGGGGAGACCGGCCTATGGCCTTACATGGAACCCGCCGCGCCGCCCGAAGGGGTGACTCTCCCGCTGGCCGGCTCCAGCGACGCGAACCCCCCCAGATCGACGCATGCGACACCGCGGATCTGGCTGATCACGATCAGGATCGCGTTGCAGTTTCGGCAGCGGCCCACCGCTCCAGGTCCTCGGAGATAGACCCGCAGCTCGCCGGCGAGAGCACGGGCGCGGCACCGGGCGCAAACTCCGACGGCGGTGGTCATCTCGGCGCCGAACGTCTCGTAGAGCAGACCGGCGATCGCGTTGCCGTCAAGTGGTTCCATCAGCTCAAGAGCGTTCCCGCAGCCCATCATCCCCTCACTGCCCCGCGCCGTCAACGTCGCGGTGACACGGACCCCGGCCTCGCAGGCATGGGTGGGTGGGGCAAATTCGGGCACGCGGGCCGCAGCCGCCGCCGAGGGAGCGGATCTGACCGGTCGGCGCGGTGGCCGAGCATCGGCAGGGGGCCCGACGCGGACTGGCCCGGACGCGGACGGGCTCGCACCCGAACACGATCGCCCGCCGAGAATACGAATACGAACCGCTTCGGCGGCTTGCGGGGTCAGACGGCAAATGAGCAGCTTCTTGGCCCAGGCGCGGTTCAGGCGCGACCATCAGTGGGCGCCAGAGCATATGTCCGCCTATCTCGATGAGGAGCTCGCCGCACAAGCGCGAGGGCGGATGGAGCGTCATGTTGGCGAGTGCCCCGAATGTGGTCGTCTGCTGGCCGATCTCCGGGTGATCCTGGACGGGCTGCATCGTCTGGCGGCGCCGAGCGGCGGGGTTGATGCGGCGCGGATCGCGGCGTCGGTGCGCCTGCGATTGCGGGGGCTGGCGGGCGGTCAGTGAATCGTCACGGGGGCTCGGCGGGTCAAACCCAACATGAGCAAGCACATTCACACCCAGAACGAAACGGGCCTCTCCCGGGTCGAGAAGACCGACGACGAGTGGCGCCGAGAGCTGACACCGGCTCAGTTCGACGTACTGCGAGCTAAGGGCACCGAGCGGCCGTTCACCGGGCGCTACGTGCACGAGAAGCGCGACGGCACGTATCGCTGCGCAGGCTGCGGCGCTGAGCTGTTCTCCGCGGACACGAAGTTCGAGTCGGGTACCGGCTGGCCGAGCTTCACCGAGCCGGCGGACCGCGCGAAGGTCGAGCTGCACGACGACCAGAGCTTCGGCATGCACCGAATCGAGGTGACGTGCGCGACCTGCGGCGGCCACCTCGGTCACGTGTTCAGTGACGGTCCCGGGCGCACCGGCGAGCGCTACTGCATCAACTCCTGCTCGTTAGAGTTCGACGAGCACTAGGCCTGTGCGCAGTTCGGCGGGCGCACCTTCGTGTGGCGTCCGCCGGACAGGCGGTATAACGATCGCCGTGAGCGCCGGACCGAGCTCCGAGCACGAGCTGATCCGGCGGGCGCGCGGCGGCGATGAGGATGCGTTCGCGGCGCTGGTCATGGCTCACGCCGACCGTGTCCATGGCGCCTTGCGGCGGTTCGGTCTGGGCGTGGCCGAGGCCGACGAGGTGGCGCAGGAGGTGTTCGTCCGCGCCTGGCGCGGGCTGCCGCGCTTCGAGGAGCGGGCGCAATTCTCAACCTGGCTCTACCGGATCGCCTTCAACGAAGCGCAGCGGCAGCTAGCCCGTCACCCGGCCCCGCGCGCCGAACCCGACCCGGATCGCGACGACCCGATCCTCTCGCTGGCGGAGTCGCCCAGTCTGAGTCCCGAGGCGCAGACGCTCGATCACGAGTTCGAGCAGACGCTGGAGCGATCGCTCGAACAGCTACCCGCCGATTGGCGCGCCGCGGTGATCCTGCGGGACATCGAAGGCTTGTCAACCGGGCAGGCGGCCGAGGTGGTCGGAGTCGGCGAGGCAGCGTTCAAGAGTCGCCTGCACCGCGGGCGCATGCGGCTGCGCGCCCTCCTCGGACCTTACCTGCAGCTCGAGGAGGGCTGAGCGCTGCCGCGGCTACTGGCGGAGCGTCGTGGCGCAGACCGCGCCGCCGTGCTTCTCGAAGTAACGCTGGTGATAATCCTCTGCGTCATAGAAGCGCGACGCGGGGACGATCTCGGTCGCGATCGGCCGGCCCAGACCGGCCTGATGATCAGCGCGCAAGGCGATCGCCATCTGCTCCTGCTCGGCGTCGTGGAAGAAGATCGCCGAGCGGTACTGGCTGCCGAAGTCCCATCCCTGGCGGTTGACCGTGGTCGGATCGTGGATCGACCAGAAGACGCTCAGCAGCTCGTCGTAGCTGACCAGAGCTGGGTCAAACCAGACTTCCACAGCCTCAGCGTGCCCGGTCGTGTCCGAGCAGACCTGCTCGTAGGTCGGGTCGACGGTCGACCCGCCGGTGTAGCCGACCTTCGTCCTCACGACTCCCTCGATCTCCCGGAACGCAGCCTCCACACCCCAGAAGCAGCCCGCAGCGATGGTTGCCCGCTCCAGGCCCTGGGAGCTGCCGTGCGTGAAATTCATCAGTCCATCCTCTCTTTTCGTCTTCACGCTGACTAAGACCCGCCGTTCGAGCGAAACGGTTCCGGGCGCGCTGGCATTGGCGCGTAACGCGCCAGAGCGGTTCCCGTCGACAGACTCCGTCAGCTCCGTACCAAGGCTGTATGGGACCGGGGTCTCACTTGGATCGAGCACATCCGGGTCAGGGCCCGGACGGCCACCACATCGCCGGTGATGGCTGCGAGTCCTCCTCACTGACTTCCCGCGGCGAGCGAGACCGGTCGCCACCCCCCGATATAACCGGACTCTCTGGTCCGCTACGATGCTGGTGTGGCCGAGACGTCTCCACAGGCATCGATGCCCGAGGGGCTTGACCGCGCGACGCTGATCGTCGCCGGTGTCGTGCTGCTGGGGGCGGTCATGTCGATTCTCGACACCACGGTGGTCAACGTAGCCATCGATCACCTGGCTGTCGCCTTCCACTCCTCCCTGACCACGATCCAGTGGGTGATCACCGGCTATACGCTGGCGCTCGCTGCGGTCATCCCGGTCACCGGCTGGGCTGCCGACCGATTCGGCACCAAGCGCATCTACCTGTGGTCGCTCGTGCTGTTCACGCTCGGATCGGTGCTGTCGGGCCTGGCGTGGAGCGATAGCTCGCTGATCGCCTTCCGCGTCCTGCAGGGGATCGGCGGCGGGATGATCATGCCTTCGGTCATGACGATCATGACCAAGAAGGCCGGCCCCCACCGGATGGGCCGCGTTATGGGCGTGCTCGGCGTACCCATGCTGCTCGCCCCGATCCTAGGCCCGATCCTCGGCGGATGGCTGGTCGACAGCGCGTCCTGGCGGTGGATTTTCTTCATCAACCTGCCGATCGGGATCGTCGCGTTCATCCTTGCCCTAGTCGTGCTCGAGCCCGATCAGCCACAGCCCGCGCACCGGCTCGACTGGCTCGGAATGCTGCTGCTCTCACCGGGGCTCGCGGTGTTCATCTTCGGCCTGGCCGAGTCCTCGACCTACGGGTTTGGATCGCTGCGGTCGTGGGGCCCGACGCTCGCCGGCATCCTGCTGATCGCCGCCTGGTTCATCCACAGTTGGCGCACTCCGAACCCCCTCATCGACCTACGGACGTTCGCCCACACGCGCGCGGGTGCGGCCGCGGGCACATTCCTCCTGTTCGCCATCTCGGTTTTCGGCTCGATGCTGCTCGTGCCGCTTTACTTCCAGGCGGTGCGCGGCGCGTCCGCGCTCCAGGCTGGCCTGCTGATGGCCCCGGGCGGCCTCGGTGCGATGCTCCTGATGCCCCTGGCCGGTCGCTTGACCGACCGGCACGGACCTACTTGGCTCCCGGCCTCCGGCTTGCCACTCGTAGCCATCGGACTCATCCCGTTCGTGTTCGTCGGCCCCCACACGTCCTACGTTGTCCTGTGCTCCGCCAACTTCGTCCAGGGCCTGGGGATGGGATTGGCGATGATGCCGAACATGACGGCGGCCATGCAGGCGGTCCCGCCCGCAGCGATCGCGCGGACGAGCACCGCGATGAACATCATCCGCCAGGCGGGAGCCTCGATCGGCACGGCGGTGCTGTCGGTGATTCTCGCCTCGGCAATCACCAGCAACCTCAGCGCCATCGCCGGTAGCCGTGCCTCCGGCTCGGGCTCCGGCGGGCTCGCCGCCCTCCAGCACCTTCCGGCCAGCGCCCATGCCGCCATCGCCGGGCCGCTGGCTGACGCCTTCGGCTCGACGTTCGTCTGGGCGCTCGTGCTCATCCTTGTCGCGCTCATTCCCGCCGTGGGGATGGCCGTTTCAGGCTGGCGGCGCCCGCTCGCCGCGCCACTCAGCGGCCGCCCCGTGCCCCAGGAATAGCCCTCCTCCTGCCCGCGCCGGTCAAACGGGTGTTCGGCGCTCGTCTCGGCGCTCGTCTCGGCGCTCGGTTCGAGATCCGTTCGCGCACGAGGAGACCGGTGCCGGGCCACACTCATTCGTAGTCAGTGAAGGGCTCGGTTTCGAACTGGGTGTCTTTATCGAGATCCTCGAAGACATGGGTGATGCGGACCGCGGGCGGGATCCTCTCGACCCGGCTCTCGACCAGTTTGAGATGCGGGTTTTCGGCGAGACCGAGGTCGTTTAGCCTCTCCGCTTCGGCACGGCACACGTCGCCGGGCGTCGGATTGCTCTCAGGGTAAACGTCGGTGTGGTGCCGGACGAGCGCTTGCCAATGCTCGTCGCCGGCCCGTTCGATCGACTCTCGAATCTGTTCCCGGGTGAATGCCATGGCTTCAGCCTCCTTTGACTCGCGGAATCCGGCGGCGCGCGGAGCAAGCTTCACCGGCAAGCTATGTTGCGGCTCGGTGGGGACAGGCAAAGATCTGCGGCGAGGCTGTGGACGTGGCTGCGTCCGCGGTGGCTATCCTCAAGCGCTTCAAGCCACCGAGTGGGAATCGCGCCAAGCCCGTCTCTCGCCCCAGTCACCGCGCCGGCCATCGCCGCGACCGTGTCGGTGTCGCCGCCGAGACGCACGGCGAACGGCACCGCCGCCTCAAAGCGGTCGTTGGCCATCGTGCAGTAGAGCGCGGCAGCGACCGATTGGCAAGCATCGGCAGAACTTCCTAGATGGGCGCTGACCTCAGCGGGCGTACGCTCTCGGTCCAGCAGACCTTCGACCTCGTCCAGTGCACAACGCAGCTCCACGGTCCGGGCGACCGAACGCCCCGTCCTGAGGATGTCCTCCCCGCGCAGCGCTGCGCCGATTGTTGCCGCCTGAACGACCGCGCCGTCGACGCCCACGGTGTGTGTGTGGGTAACGCGAGCGCTCGCCGCCGCCTCGTCGCACAGGCGGTCGGGGTCGTCCCGAAACCGCACCGCTATGGGTGCGATCCGCATCGCCGCTCCATTGCCGCGCGATCCCTGTCCGTTGAACACGCGGCCTGCGGCGTCAGCAACAGACACGCCCGACCGCCACAACTCAAACACGCGTCGGGTGCCAGATCCGTAGCCGCGGCCAGCGTCATAGGCGTCGAGGAAGGCCCGCGCGAGATGGTCGGCATCAACCCGACCTTGCGCGATCAGCGACTCGGCGAGCGCGATCATCATCTGAGTGTCATCGGTGTACGTCCCGCGACCACGGCGCGCCTCGACCATCTCAACGCGTTCCGGTATCGAGGCGTGTGCACGGCCCTCGAAAGGCATACCGAGGGCATCTCCGACGAACGTACCGAGCAATGCGCCGCCAGCACGATCAGCGACACGCACCGGGTCGGCAGGACCGTCGAGGTTCTGATCCATACTCGGAGCATGGCAGAGGCCTACGAGGTACGAGCGCGCTTCTCTGCTCGGCCCATCCGAAGTCTCGGCCTCGAAGGATTAGAGTGCACATCGTTGCGCAAGTGGCGCAGGTGCGAGCGTCGGCGAGTTACGGGTGCGACTCCACGATTTCCTTGATTACTGGGCGCGGGAGCGCCCGCACGCCGAGTTCGCGGTGGCGGGTCGCCAGTCGGTGAGCTACGCCGAAGCGGCGTCGCTCGCGAACCGCGTGGCAGGCCGCCTGGTCGCGCTGGGATGCCGAAAGGGGAGCAGGGTAGCCGTGGTGGCCAAGAACACGTCCTGGTACCCGGTGCTGTATTTCGCCGCGGCGAAGGCGGGGCTGGTCCTGCTCCCCGTGAACTGGCGGCTGGTCCCGAGCGAGTGGCTGGGCATCCTCCAGGACGCCAGACCGACGGTGCTGATCGTTGGCCGCGAGCAACTCGCGGGCATCGACGAGATTCGTGCGGGCCTGGTGACCGTCGAGCATTTCGTGGCCGAGGGGGACGAGCGTCGACGGCAATGGGAGTCGCTCGAGCGATGGCTCTCGGAAGGACCTGTAGTCGCCCCGGAAGTCGAGGTCACTCCGAGCGATGCGCTGTATCAGATGTACACGAGCGGTACGACCGGAGCGCCAAAGGGCGCGGTGTTGAGCCACGGCGCAGTCACTTCCAACGTCCTACAGATAAGTCTGGCTCACCCCGTTTCACCAGGAGAGCGCGGTCTTGCCGTGCTCCCGATGTTTCACGCTGCCGTGATACCAGCCGCTTTCTCGGTCTTGTGCCGCGGCGGCAGCTTGTTCATCCTCGACGCGTTCGACCCGGAGCGCGTTGTCCGCGTCCTCGATGCGGAGCGAATCTGCGTTGCGACGCTCGTCCCGGCGATGCTCCAGGCGTGCCTGGCCGCCGTGCAGGACGTCGCGGACCGGCGCTACGAGCGCTTACGCTCGATCTACTACGGTGCCTCCCCGATCGCCGAGGACACCCTGCGAGAAGCGATCGAGGCCTTCCGCTGCGGCTTCGTGCAGTCCTATGGCATGACCGAGGCCGCGCAGGCTCTGACGTTCCTGTCCGCGGCCGACCACCGGCTCGCGCTCGAGAGTCGACCTGAGCTGCTGCTGTCTGCCGGCAGGCCGGCGGCGGGGACCACCCTGGGGGTACTCGACGCTAACGATGCCCGGACGGCGATGGGAGGACCGGGCGAGATTGTGGCGCGTGGCCCGCAGCTCATGAGCGGCTATTGGCAACGCCCGGCCGAGACCATGCAGGCGCTGCGAGACGGCTGGCTACACACGGGGGATGTCGGCCGTCTCGATGAGGACGGATACCTGTTCGTCGAGGACCGCATAAAGGACATGATCGTCTCCGGCGGGGAGAACGTGTACCCCCGGATCGTCGAGCAGGTGCTCGTCCGGCATCCGGGTATCGCCGAGGCGGCGGTGATCGGCATACCGGACGAGCACTGGGGCGAGACGGTCAAGGCGGTCGTTGTCGCTCGCGAGGGCGTTGTCTGCACCGAGGAGGAGATTCTCGCCTTCTGCCGGCCGCGCCTGGGGAGCTTCGAGCGGCCGCGCTCGGTCGATTTCATCGACGCTCTTCCTCGAACGGCAACCGGTAAGGTCCTCAAGCGCGCGCTCCGCGAGCCCCATTGGGCGGGGCACGGTCGCCGGGTCAGCGGTGCCTAGATCTGTGTGCCCAAGCCGCCCGCGCCCGCGCCACCTCCGGTGACTTCAGGCACTCGTCGAGCAGAGCCTCGGACTCCCTTAGCGCCGCCTCGAACGACGCATCGTACGACGAGGCCATGAGTCGCTTGGATGCAGCCGCCGCTTGGCGCGGTGCGCGTGCGTAGGCATCCACTACTTCGCCCAGCTCTGCGTCAAACGTTCCCGCGTCGAGGACGCGATCGACCAGACCAATCCGGTACGCCGCCTCGGCGCTGATCTTTTCGCCGGTGAGGATCAATGACGCTGCCCGGCCTTTCCCGATGAGGCGGGGCAGGCGGTAGGGTGCCATACCGGGAAAGAGCCCCTCGTCAACCGCAGGCAGACCGATCACCGAGTCGCCACTCGCCACGCGGATGTCGCACGCTGCGGCGAGCTGAACGCCACCGCCCAGGCAGTGGCCTCGGATCGCCGCGATGACGGTCTTGTCCATCGTTTCCAGGAGCCTGAAGCCGCGCTCCTGCCGACGGTAGAACTCCTGCGACATGCCCTCGGCGGCGAACATGTCGAGATCCAGACCGGCGCAGAAACTTCTCCCACGCCCGCGCACGACGACGATGTCAACGGAACCGTCGGCGCTCACTCGTTGGGCCACCTCCTCGAACGAGGCCACGAGTTTCAGGCTCAGAGCGTTGAGCTTCTCCGGCCGATTAAGCGCGATGGTCGCGCACCTGCCGACGATGTCCAGAAGTACCAGTTCTTTCGTCACTCTCGATCCTCTCTCCCGACGCGCAGTCAGGCGAGAGTAACTCCGCGGCCCGGAGTCTTGGACAACGTCAAGGGCCGCTCACAGTTCAGCTCGGCTCATATCTGCCAGACCAGCGGGTGGTTGACGATCGTCGGAAGCGTGACGCCGACGGCTTCGGCCTCTTGGCGCGCGTCGACGGTCATCTCCTTGAGGTTCCCCATCTGGCTGGCGTGGGCGTCGCTGTCCCACAGGCTGACCGCGACGACGGAGCCCTCCGGCGATGCGCCGGCGTAGTAGCCGAGCAAGCCGTCGAGACGCCCGATGGCGGGCGAAAGGTACGTCGAGGTGTGGCGCAGCATCTGCTCCACCTCGGCCAGCTGCGAAGGATCGAACGTCGCGTGCGAGACCCGGATCACGCCGCCGGCGGGGATCGACGGTGATGACATCACAGTCCTCCTGTTCACGATGTTAGGTTTGGTACAGCTACCGTATCGTATCTCGACGCCGCGAGGACCGGCGTGAGGTGTCAGCGGCGATCCGCTCTGTCCGGCGGCCAGACCTGCCCGAGCACGCGGCGCGCCCAATCGCGCGGGATCGCGCCGCGGGCGACATAGCGGGCGTAGAAGGAGCCGATCAGCAGGTTGACCACGGCGTCAACCTCGGTCTCCGGGGGCAGCTCTCCGGCGGCCACACCCTCCGATATTGCCTCTGCGAGCTGCGCTCGCCGCGGTTTCACCAGCCGGGCGCGAAACCGGTTGATCAGCTCGGGGTGGCGGCTCTCCTCGGCCAGGAGCATCCCCAAAAGCGGCATCGAGTCGCCCAGGGCGAGGTTGCGGCGGAAGTTCTCGAGGATCGCCAGCGCACGCTGACGAGCCACGCCGCTGCCGTCTGGAAGCGGCTCGACCCGCCACGCCTCGATTACCGCCGCGGCGAGCGCGGGACGGTCGCGATAGCGCCGGCGAACGCTCGGCACGCTAGTCCCCGCGGCCGCGGCGACACCCTCGATCGACATCCCGGCATAGCCGTGCTCACGCAGCCGCTGCTCGGCCGCGGCGAGAATCCGCTGGTCGAGGCTCGGATCTCGCGGCCGCCCACCCGCCGGCCGCTCCGGCCCCGCCGGCCTAGACCCCGCCGCCGGCACCGACGTCGCCGCCCAGATAGGTTACGAACACCCATCAGAATCTAGCCGCCCTCCCCGAGAGCTCGACCTACGCGGCCGCGCCTGATCATCCGGACGCGCTAAGGCACCGCTTCCGGGCTACGCGGCCGCTGGTCCTTCCCGTTGCGCAGGCCTGCGGCAAGCTCTTGGCGCAGTTGGCGTACGGCGCGTTCCACCGGCGGATCCCGCGTGTCGTCATTGCCGTTCACAGCGTTCGGCTCCGCGCGCGTGAGCGCGGAGCCGCGTTTTGGCTCGACGACAGGATCGCGGCCGAGGGCCCGGGCGACGGGCTTGGTTGTGTGGCCCGGGTGTAGTCCGCTGCGGACTGGAGCACGGTCGCCGCTGAGCGCTTCGAGTGCCGCACGAAGCCGGGTCGCCTCTTCGAGCAGCTCCTCAAGCCGCTGGTCGACGCGATGGCGGATCTCCTCAAAGCTCGCCATAGCTGCTAAAGCCTAACCTACTTGAGCGAGTGGATGAAGCGGCGATGGAATACATCGCGAACTCCTACCTTCCGCGTTCAGGTCTCCTGGCCCGCTTGGATCTCCCAGCTGAACGCCATAGACCAGAGAGATCATTGGGAGGCGTGGGAGGAGGGTGTCCGCGGCTATCTTCCCGGAGAAGATGTTCAATCGGCATACGAAGATCATCGCCACGCTCGGTCCCGCGACGGATGCTCCGGGTGTGCTCGACGCTTTGATCGCCGCGGGAATGGACTGCGCGCGGTTGAACTGCTCGCACGGCACACACGAGGATCTGCGTCGGCGCGCGAGAGAGGTGCGGGCCGCGGCCGCGCGCGCGAGCCGCCCGGTAGGAGTTCTGTTTGACCTCCAGGGACCGAAGTTGCGCCTGTCCGGGGAGGCCGTTCCGTGCAGCGTCCAGGCGGGTGAGGTCGTGACGTTCACGTGCACGGCTGATGATGTCGGGGAGCGGCGTGTTCCGGTGGATTTCCCGGAGTTCCCCCGCCTTGTCACCGAGCGCTCGGAGATCGTGGTGGGTGACGGTGTGCCGCGCCTGGTCGTCGAGTCCGTAGGACCCGGCGAGGTGGTCGCCAGGGCCATGTCGGCGGGCGAGCTCGTTCCGCGCAAGGGGATCAACGTCACGTACGCGCGGCCGGAGCTGCCCGCGATCACCGACAAGGATCTGCGAGACCTCGCGCTCGCGGCGGAGCTCGATGCGGATTTCGTGGCGCTCTCGTTCGTCCGCTCAGCGGCTGACATCGAACAACTGCGGGCGCGACTCGACGAGTACGGCCGGCGCGGACGCACGATCGCGAAGATCGAGAAGATCGAGGCCTACGAGCACCTCGACGAGATCATCGCCGTTGCGGATGGAGTGATGGTCGCTCGAGGCGACTACGGTGTCGAGGCCGGGGTTTCCCGCGTCCCGTTGATGCAGAAGGACACCATCTACCGTGCCACTCAGGCGGGCAAGCTGGTCATCACGGCAACCCAGATGCTCGAATCGATGATCCAGGCACCGGAGCCGACGCGGGCCGAGGCCACGGACGTCGCCAACGCGGTGATCGACGGCACCTCGGCGGTGATGCTCTCGGCGGAGACGAGCGTCGGCCAGTATCCCGTCGAGGCAGTGAGAGCGATGTCACAGCTCGCCGAGGCCGCCGAGGAGGCCCCCGTGATCCACGGCCGCGCCCAGGCCGGAATTCGCGACACGCCCGCGGGTGCGGTGATGCACGCGGCAGTCGAACTGGCCGAGGAGCTCGGCGCCGCCGCGCTGCTCGTCCCGACCTCAGGGGGCGGTTCGCCCAGGGCGTGCGCCAAGTATCGTCATCGCCAGCCGATCATCGCGCTGCCGCACAGCGAGGAGGTGGCCAACCAACTCGCACTCGAGTGGGGGGTGTACCCGCAAACGATGGATGTGAGCGGTTCGGTGGATGACCTGATCGAGCGTGCGCTGCTCACTGCGAAGGAGCTCGCCGGGTTTGCGAGCGGTACGCGAGTGGTGATCACCGCCGGACAGCGGACGGGTACCACCGGCGCGACAAACCTGATCATGGTGCGCGACATTCCATAGGCCGCAGAACAACTGGTGGCCAGCGGGGTGAAAGGTCTTCAGCTTGTCGTTCCCGACGCGGCAGCAGCTCGCCACGAGCTGCTCGATCATGGCGTTGAGGCGAGTGAGCTCAGCGTGTTCACTGAGACGGGTCGACTGCCGCCGACACCAAACGGCGGGCTAGCCTCCGTTGCTGACCGCCGACGCGACCGGGCAGCCGCTCGGTCCGTGGCGGAGCTGAGCGAGGGATGGCGGATCTGCGCGCATCAGCTCGGGGACGGTGACAGCGCGCAGGTTGCGCCGAGCCAGCGCCGCGAAGATCGTCGGCAGCGCACGGATGGTCTGGCCGTGATTCTCGTGCATGAGGATGATCGAGCCGGGCCGCAGGCCCGCGAGCACGTTGCGCTCAATGCCGAGGTAGTTTGTGTCGCCCAGGGAATCCTGGCTGTCGACGTTCCAGAGGATCTCGAGCATGCCCAGCGCGGTCACCTCGCGGTCGATCGCGACGGTTCGCCCCTCGTAGGGCGGACGAAAGAGGACGACCGGCCGGCGGACGGTGCGCGCGATCAGGGTCTGCGCATCGGCGATCTGCTCCACCATCGCGGATGGCGCCAAGGCGGGGAGGAACGGATGAGTCATGGTGTGATCGCCAAAGTCTGCGATTGGCTCTTCCAGGGGAACGAGCTGGGGGTAGGCGCGAATCTCCTTACCGACGAGGAAGAACGTGGCGGGCACATGGGCCTGGCGGAGCTTTTTGACGGCAAGTTGTGTGTAGACACCGGGTCCGTCGTCGAAGGTGAGCGCGACCATCCGCCTTTTCTGCCCCCCGCAGAAGACCGGCAGCCCGAAGCGGACAAGCCGCCTGACCGCCGCCAGCTGCGCCGAGGTAGCCGAGTGGGGCCGGCCTGCCGCGCGTGTAGCCGGACGCGCGACGGGTGCGGCAGACGTGACCGTCTGATGCCGAGTGGGCTGTGAGGGGCGGTGAGCGGTGCCCGCTGATGCCGCTATCAACAGGACCGCGCAGGCGCAAGCAAGCAGCACGGCCACAAGGGCCGAAGCAGCGCCGCGGCGGCGCCGTCTCGCCCGGGCGCGTGCGGCTCGCCGCGCCTGAAGTGTCTCAAGCTCATGACCCACGCCCAGCCGTTTATATCTCAAAGAACATCCGACATGGCGCTGGCCACGTCACCGCCGGGGGACATGCCGAGATCGTCTACGAGGTTGGAAGGGTCTCCCGCGTGGCAAAGCGCCTGAGGAGTCGGCCGAGCGCGCCATTCGCCAGTGATAGCTTGCGGGCGCCACGCCACTTGCGTAGCTTCCGTCTGCACGTCCCGGCCCCGACCGGATGGAGCCAGGTAGAGGAGGAACCCATGGCCAGCACGAACGCCGCCGACGGCTCGTTTCCGAGCCCCTACGAGATTGAGACGCCGCCGGGATGCGAGGGCTGGGAGGAGATGTATCCCTACCATGGCCTGTTCGACGAGCGCCGGCGCGATCGGGACGAGAACCGCTTCTGGTTCTGGAACTCGATGCACTTCCCCGAGCCGATGCCGGCGTTCGACGTGATCTGCATCGACTCGCCCTACCAGGCGATCGGCGAGTGGCAGAACCGGGTGTTCGCGGTGCCGCCGGCGATGGGCATCGACTGGCGCGTGATCAACGGCTACATCTACATCACCGGCAACCCGGTCACCGACCCGGCCAAGATCGCCGAGCGCGCCGAGTTCTTCCAGCAGCGGGCCGGTTACTACTTCCAGAACTGGACCGAGCTGTACGGCAAATGGCGGGCCAAGATGGAGGCGCTGATTCGCCAGCTCGACGAGCTACACGTCCCCGATCTGCCCGAGTATGAGCTCGACGACGTCGCGTTCGGCGATGAGCACAACACTTCGTTCTACGAGGTGCTCGACGCGTATACGCGGGTGCTGCGGATGGGCGATCTGATGTGGCAGCACCACTTCGAGTTCCTGCTCCTCGGCTACGGCGCCTACTCGACGTTCGCAGACCTGTGCAAGGCGCAGCTGCCCGACATCCCGGACCAGCACATCGCGCAGATGGTCGCCGGCATCGACGTCCTGGTCTTCCGCGCCGACGTCGAGCTGCGCCGGCTGGCCAGGCTTGCCATCGAAACCGGCGCCGATCCGGCCTTCACCCAGGGACGCACGCCGGACGAGATCGACGCGGAGCTCGCCCAATCCGACGCCGGTCGCAGCTGGCTCGAGGAACTCGAGAGGACGAAGGACCCATGGTTCAACATGGCCACGGGCGACGGGCTCTACCACTTCTACCGCAGCTGGTACGACGACCCCAGCATTCCCTACGCGTCGCTCATCGGGTACGTCCAAGCCCTCAAGGCGGGGGAGCAGATCGAGCGGCCCACCGAAGACATCCGTCGCGAGCGCGAACGGCTCGCCGACGAGTACGCCGCCCTGCTCGACGAGGATTCGCGAAAGTCCTTCGACGAGCTGCTGGCGCTGTCGCGGACGGTGTTCCCCTACGTAGAGGAGCACAAGTTCTATTGCGACTACTGGTTCCTGACTCGCTGGTGGAACAAGGTTCGCGAGTTCGGCGCGCTGCTGGCCCGCCACGGCTTCTTGGAGGACGGCGAGGACATCTTCCAGCTCTCACGCTACGAGGTAGCCGCCGCGCTCGACGAGCTGACCTTGACATGGGCCACGGGGGGAAAGGCCGTGGGTCCGCAGCACTGGCCGCCGATCGCCCGCCGGCGCAAGGAGATCCTGGCCAAGCTCGCCGACTGGACACCGCCGCCGGCGGTCGGCGTGGTGCCTGAGGCGGTCACCGATCCAGCCCTGAACATGCTGTGGGGCGTGACCACCGAGCGCGTGCGGGAGTGGGCGCGCCAGCAGGATGGCGGGCGGACGTTGACCGGCGCCGCCGCCTCGCCGGGAACGGTCGAGGGTGTCGCCCGGGTCGTGCGCGGGGTCGAGCAGATCGGCGAGGTGCGCGAGGGCGAGATACTCGTGTGCGGGGCGACCTCGCCCGCTTGGGCGCCCATCTTCACCAAGATCAAAGCGGCAGTCACCGATGTCGGCGGCGTGATGTCGCACGCGGCGATCGTCTGCCGCGAGTACGGCCTGCCGGCGGTGGTCGGTACCGGGCGTGGCACGTCGACGATCAAGACGGGGCAGACGATCTCCGTCGACGGCACGGCCGGGCGCGTCGACATCCTCGACGGGCGATGACTCAGGTCGAGTTCATCGACACGAGCACCCGCGACGGCGACCAGAGCCTGTGGGGCGCCACCGGGCTGGCCACGGCGGACGTCCTGGCCGCCGCGCCCGTGATCGATCGCGTCGGCTACCACGCGCTCGACT
Organism: Solirubrobacterales bacterium; assembly: GCA_019239375.1. Classification (GTDB taxonomy): domain Bacteria; phylum Actinomycetota; class Thermoleophilia; order Solirubrobacterales; family Solirubrobacteraceae; genus Palsa-465. Next base: position 22,573 of record JAFAZZ010000075.1, read on the forward strand.
TCACGGCCAGCACCTTCATCGGGATCTCGGTGCGCTTTCACCGCGAGGATCCCTGGCGGCGTATCCGGCTGGTCAGTGCGGCGATGCCGAACACGCCACTGGGGATGATCACCACCGGGATGCGGTTCATCTCCTGGGTGCCCGCGGGCGAGGACGTGATGGCACTGGCCTTCCGGCTGGTGGCCCGCAACGGCATCCGACGCCTGCAGGTCGTCGATCCCTCGAACGATCCCGCTCGCCTGCGTGACATCGCCGCGCTGGCCCACGCACAAGGCATCGAGGAAGTTGTCCTCGGGCTGACGTACTCGATCAGTCCCGTGCACACAGGGGAGTACTACGCCGAACGAGCCGCCGCGCTGGCGGACTGCCGGGACATGGATCGGTTCTACCTCAAGGATCCCGGGGGCCTGCTCATGCCCGCGGTGGTGCGCGAACTCGCGCCCCACTTCCGTGCCGCGGCTGGCGCGCGGTCCATCGAGCTGCACAGCCACTGCACGATCGGACTGGCGCCGCTCGTCTACGTGGAAGGGGTCCGTGCCGGTTTTCACGCCGTCCACACCGGTTGCGGGCCGCTCTCGCGCGGGACCGCGCAACCAGAGGTGGTGAGCACTGCCAGGAACCTGGAGGCCACGGGCTGCACACACGAGCTCGACCTGGAGGCGCAGGATCGCGTGGCTCACCAGTTCTACGCGCTCGCTCGTGCCAAACGTCTGCCGTCGGGTGGGCCGAGGGAGTTTGACGCGGCGTACTACAAGCACCAGCTGCCGGGTGGCATGGTCACGACCACTCAGCGGATGCTCGCGGAGATCCGCCGGCCGGAGCTGTTCGAGGCGGTGCTGGACGAGGTCACGCGAGTGCGGGCCGATATGGGCTACCCGGTCATCGTCACGCCCGTATCCCAGTTCATCGCCACGCAGGCGACCTACAACGTGATCGACGGCGAGCGCTGGAAGACCGTCTCCGACGAGACCATCCGCTACTTCTTCGGCCACTACGGCGAGCCGCCGGCCGCGGTGAACCCGGACGTCGCCGACCGCGTGCTTTCGCGCCCTGGAGCGGACAAGCTGAGGGACCTGCGGCCGATCACGCTGGACGGGGCACGCGAGCGCTTCGGCAAACGCATCTCCGAGGAAGAACTGCTGCTGCGGCTGACCATGGCCGGCGAGCAGGTCGACGCGATGCTGGCCGCGCGAGGGCGCCCGCTCGAGTTGGCCGTCCGCGACGGCGCCGCGCGCCCGCCGCTCGTGGAACTGCTGCGCGCCCTTGAGCAGCGGCCGGGGATCTCATACCTGGAGATGGTCAGAGGCGGAGAGAGGGTGGTGTGGCGCCGTGGCGAATGAGGGCAGCCTGAAGCTCACGCAAGCCCTTGGCTTCGTCTTCGACGTCGACGGAACCCTCGTCCATCGCGGCCCCGACTTTCGCGCCCGCCCGGTGCCGAGAGCCGTCGAGGTGCTCGAGCGTATTCGCCGCTCGGGTCGGCGGCTCGTCCTGTTCACCAACGGCAGCCACGTGCCGGCGCAGCAGATCGCGCGTTCGCTGAGCGACGACGGGCTGCCGGTCGCGGACGACGAGGTGCTCACCCCAGTGGAGAGCGCGATCACATACCTGCGCCACCACCATCCAGGGCGCCGGGTTTTTCTGTTTTCCACCGACGTCATCCGCGAGCGGATCGCAGCCGCGGGCATACCGCTCGCGAGCGGCGAGGACGCCGAGCTGGTGCTCGTCACCCACGCCGACGACCTTGACATTGCAGCTCTCGAGCGGGCGGCACACGCGGTGCGGCGCGGCGCACGGCTGCTGACGGGAAGCTACGTCCCTGGCTTCGCCGGCGCCAACGGGATGGTGCTCAGCCGGGGCGCGATGATCACGGCGGCGATCGCCAAGGTCAGCGGCGGCCGCCCGCAAGTGGTGGGGAAGCCCTCACGCGCCGCCGTGGGCGAACTACGGACGCACTTCAAGCTGCCAACCCAGAAGCTGGCCGTGATCGGCGACGACCTGGCTCTTGACATCAGGTTGGGGCGGATGGGCGGCTCGCAGACTGTTCTCGTGCGCAGCGGAACGTCCGGGCAGATCGACCTCGACAGCGTGCCCGCTCGCCTACAACCCGACGCGGTAATCGACACCGTCGCTGACCTGCTGGACAGCCTGTGATCGTTGTGGGTGTGAAGGACGCGAAAACCGGTTAGGAGGCAGCCGTGGATCAACATCGAGCCCCCCTGGTGGAGGCGCTGGCCGAGTATCACGCGCTCGATCGCTATGGCTTCACGCCGCCCGGTCACCGTCAGGGGCGGGGTGCCGACCCGCGTGTGGTCGAGGTGATGGGCTCAGAGCCGTTCCGCGGAGACGTTCTCGCGAGTGCCGGCCTGGACGACCGGTCATCCTCGCACGGCTATCTGAAGGCGGCCGAAGCGCTGATGGCCGAGGCGGTCGGTGCTGAGCACGCGTTCTTCTCGACGTGCGGTAGCTCGCTATCGGTCAAGTCAGCGATGCTGGCGGTGGCCGGGCACGAGGGTGATCTGCTGCTCAGCCGGGATGCGCACAAGTCGGTGGTGGCGGGGCTGATCTTCTCCGGGTTGCGGCCATGCTGGGTAAGTCCGCGCTGGGATGCCGATCTGCACATTGCCCATCCGCCGTCGCCCGAGCAGGTGGCCGACGCTTGGGATCGCCATCCGGACGCCGCGGCCGCGCTTGTCGTGAGCCCCACTCCCTACGGCACGTGTGCCGACATCGCCGGCATCGCCCGCGTGTGCCACGACCGCGGCCGACCCCTGATCATCGACGAGGCGTGGGGAGCCCACTTGCCGTTCCATCCTGACCTGCCAACCTGGGCCATGGACGCCGGCGCCGACGTCTGTGTGGTCAGCGTTCACAAGATGGGCGCCGGGTTCGAGCAGGGCTCAGTGTTCCACGTCCAGGGCGACCTCGTGGATCCCTCTCGGATCGCCGCGTGCGCCGACCTGTTGATGACGACCAGCCCGAACGTGCTGCTCTACACCGCCCTCGACGGCTGGCGGCGGCAGATGGTCGAGCACGGCGAGGCGCTGCTCGGCACCGCGCTCGACCTGGCCAGGCGCGTGCGGCGCGATGTCGATCGGATGCCTGGCCTGCATATCCTCCAGGAGGAACTGGTCCGGCGCGAAGCTTCCCACGACCTGGACGAGCTTCAGGTGCTCATCGACCTCACCGCGCTCGGGATCAGCGGCTATCAAGCGGCCGATTGGCTACGAGAGCACGAACGGATCGACATCGGGCTGAGTGATCATGCCCGCATACTCGCGACGCTCTCGATGGCCGATGACGAGCGCACCGAGCGTCGGCTGCGCTCATCTCTCGAGGCGCTCGTGCAGGCGGCTCCCGGGCTGCCCACTCCTCACCCCGTGAACCTGCCGAAGCCGTCCGAGCTGGAGCTCGAAAGCGTCGAGCGTCCGCGCGACGCTTTCTTCGGCCCAGCTGAGAGCGTCCCCGTTCGCGAGGCGATCGGACGCGTGGCCGCCGAGCAGATCACGCCGTACCCACCCGGGATCCCGGCCGTCGTCCCGGGCGAACGAATAGATCGCGCGGTGATCGAGTATCTCCTGAGCGGCCTTGAGGCCGGCATGGTTCTGCCTGACCCCGCCGACCCCAAGCTCGAGACGATACGAGTCACCGCTCGCGCCTAACCCTGGTGCGCACGGGGTCGGCGACGACAGCTGAGCTCGAGCTGCTGGCAGGCCGCTTACCATCAGGATGTCATCGTGCGCTTGCACCTCTGATGCCACCCAACATCCTCTACATCCACTCCCATGACACCGGTCGATACGTGCAGCCTTACGGCCACGCGATCCCCACGCCGAACATCCAGTGGCTGGCCGACCAGGGGATCATGTTCCGCAACGCCTTCTGCGCCGCCCCGTCGTGCTCCGGGAGCCGTGCCGCGCTTCTGACCGGCGAGTACTGCCATACCAACGGGATGATGGGGCTGGCGCACCGCGGGTTCTCGTTGAGCGACTACGACCACCAGCTGGTGCGGGTGCTGATGGCGAACGGCTATCACTCCGAGTTGATCGGCGAGCAGCACATCTCCGCCGATCCGCACGTGCTCGGGTACGGCGTCGTCCACGCCGTATCGGATACTTCGGTGCAGTCGGTTGGTCCGGCGGCGATCGAGGCGCTGCGCAGCGGGATCCGTGAGCCGTTCTTCATGTCGGTCGGTTTCTTCGAAACCCACCGCAGCTTCTTAAAGCCAAGCTCGGTGCGCGATCGCATTTACTCGCTGCCGCCTCCGTTCTTGCCCGATACATCGGAGATCCGCGAGGACATAGCCGCTTACCGGGCGAGCGCTAGGTCGCTTGATCACGGGGTCGGCAGCGTCCTGGGCGCGCTTCAGGAAACGCGGCATGACGAGCGCACGCTCGTGATCTTCACGACCGACCACGGCCTTGCCTTCCCCACCGCCAAGGCGAGCCTCCTGGACCGCGGGATCGGCGTCAGCCTGATCATGCGCGGGCCCGGCTTTACCGGCGGACGTGCCGTCGAGGAGCTCGTCTCACACCTCGACATCTTCCCGACGGTCTGCGACGTGGCCGGGATACCGACCCCGCCCTGGGCGCTCGGTCACTCGCTCCTGGCACTCCTCGCCGGCGACGCGGCACCCCGGACTCGCTCCGAGATCTTCGCCGAGCTGACCTACCACGCCGCGTATGAGCCGCAGCGAGCGATCCGCACCGAGCGCTACAAGTACATCCGTCGCTTTGACGATTACCCATACCCGGTGCTGCCGAACTGCGATGACAGCCCCAGCAAGAGCGCCTACCTCGCGCGCGGCTGGGCGACCCGGGCGCTCGCCCGCGAGTCGCTCCACGATCTCTTCTTCAACCCAAGCGAAGAGCGCAACCTCGTCGGCAACGCGGACTACGCCGACGTGCTCGCCGAACTCCGAGATCGACTCCACGAGTGGATGGTGCGGACCCACGACCCGCTGCTGCACGGTCCGATCGCGCCTCCCGTCGGGGCGCGGATCAACTCCCAGACCCAGCGGTCGGCCGAGGAACCGACGCAGCTCATCGAGCAGGTGGACGTTCCCACGGCCCGATGACGGGCGGCCATATGCGGCAAACATTCGCGGCATCCCGCCCTGGCACGTCGCTCGCCACCTGCGGGGTCAGCTCCAGACCTTCATAGCGCTCCGGGGTGGTCGCGGTAGTCATGCCGCCTCCCGGGTGGTCGCGGTAGTCATGCCGCCTCCCGATCCGGCGCGCTCGTCAGGTAGGTCGCCGCCATGTCCCGATCACCGTGCGCGGAGGCGCCCTCGTCGAGTCGGCGGCGGATCGTGGAGAGCAGCGGCAGGTCCAGTCCATGCCGCGCCGCGGATTGCTCGACCAGCGAGGCGTCCTTCGCGGCGAGGGCGAGCTTGAACGAGGGCTCGAACTGCCGCTCGATAATCGCCATCCCCTTCATCTGCAGGTACGGCAAGTCGAGCGGACCGCCCGCGACCGCGTCGAGGACAAGCCGTGGGTCCAACCCCATACCCTCGGCCAGCGCGAGCGTCTCGGCGCTGCCTTCGACCACCGCCATGATCCAGCTGTTGGTCGCCAGCTTCAGACGCGTGCCAGCTCCGGGAGCTCCGACCCACATGGTCCGCTGCGCCACCGCGTCGAAGATAGGACCGAGACGGTCGCGGAGGCGCTCGGGCCCGGATGCCATGACGACGAGCTTGCCCTCCTCAGCCGGCTCCTTGGTACCCAGCACGGGTGCGTCGACGAACTCCACGGCATGCTCGCGGGCCAGCGAGATGCAGCGATCGGTTGCCTCCTCGCCGATCGTACTCATCTGCAGCCAGACCGCTTTCTCGGCAGGCGGGGCGCTCAGCGCGCCTTCGCGCCCGTTCATAGAGTGCAGCACCGCGTCGCCGTCGGCCAGCATCGTGAGGACGACGGTCGCCCCTTCGGCGGCTTCTCGGGGGGTATCGGCGACGCGCGCGCCGTCCTCGGCGAGCGGCTCGGCCTTGTCCCGAGAGCGGTTCCACCCTTGTACGTCAAAGCCGCCTCTAGCAAGGTTGCGCGCGAGCGCGAACCCCATCATTCCGCCGGCTCCCAGTACCGCGATCTTCTCGTCGCTCGGCATCGGTCGTCTCCTTTTCGAACGCTTATTGACGCTCACCCGTATGACGGCGCGATGAGCGTTCATCGTGATTACCCGGAGCAATCACGCGCTAACGACACGATGAGGTTCGCGCCTCGGGCTGGGGACGCGCCCTGGATCGACGCGCAGACGCATCCCGGATCGACATGCACCCGAGCTGGCGAGGGTCTCGCGCACGAACCCTCATCCCCGGGATGGTCGTCAGCGGGACGTGAGTCCTGAGCATGCAGATCGATCGTGCGGGCGCGATACCCGCCGCTGCCCTTGGCCTCAACCGGTCAGTGCACCACCCCTTGACGTAGCGGATCGTGTCATTCCGTCCGGGCGCTGTCGAGCGAAGGCCGTAGGCAGCCGAAGCGAGATCAGCGCTCGGACGCGCCGCCCGTGTGGAGTGCGTCGATCAGTTCGGTGAGTTTCTCGGCGGGCGTCCGGAATCCGAGCGTTTGGCGGGGCCGGTCGTTGAGCTTGCGGGCGACCTCGTCGAGCTCTGCCTGGGTCACCCCGGCGAGGCTCTTGCCTTTCGGGAAGTACTGGCGAAGGAGACCGTTGGTGTTCTCGTTGGACCCGCGCTGCCACGGACTGCGGGGATCGCAGAAGTAGACCTCGACGCCGGTCTCGACGCTGAACCGTCGGTGCTCGGCCATCTCCTTTCCCTGGTCCCAGGTGAGCGAGCGGCGAAGCTGGACGGGCAGCGTCGTGATGCTCGCCTTGAGCGCTTCGCAGACCGGCTCGGCGTTGGTCCCATCGGGCAGCGCGACGAGCTGGCAATAGCGGGTCTGGCGCTCGACCAGAGTCGCGATCGCCGAGTCACGCGTTCCCATCAGCAAGTCGCCCTCCCAGTGCCCAGGCACGGCACGGTCGGAAACCTCCGGCGGACGCTCGGAGATCATCACCATCCCGGCGATGCAGCCAGGTCCCTGCCCGCGGTTTGAGTGCGCCCGGGCGAAGCGCTTCTGACGCCCGGTCCGCAGATGCCGGGTCAGCTCGCGCCGCAACGACCCCCGCGCCTGGACGTAGAGCGCGCGGTAGATCGTCTCGTGCGAGACCTGCATCTGTTCATTGTCGGGGTATGCGAGCCGCAGCCAGCCGGAGATCTGCTGCGGGGAGTGATCCTGCCCGAGCCGCTCGATCACAAGCTCACGCAGATCGGGACAGAGCTCGAGCTTGGTTGGTCGCGGGCGCCGGGCCCTACCCGAGGCCGCCCGCTCGGCTGTGTGCGCGCGATAGCACCCACGGCCGCCGCACCGGTTGATCTCGCGCGAGACCGTGGTGTGGGAACGACCCAGGCTACGACCGATCGCGCGGGCCGATTCACCTCGAGCTATCCCGCGCGAGATCTCCTCACGCTCAGCCAGCGTCAGGCACCGCTCCGGTCGACGACCGGGCCTCGGCCTGATCCCTCCCATCCGCTGCAGGTACTTACTCACCGTCCGCTTCGGCACCCCCAGCCGCCGGCCGATCTCGGCCTCGCTCACCCCCTCCGCCCGCAGCACCCAGATCGCGTCCTTCACAGACTCGGCCAGATAGTGACCCCTCGGCATCTCCGCACCTCACCTCGTTCGTCAGCGAAACCGCTGACTCTCCCGGGTGGTGCGGCGACAGCCTGAGACCGCCCCGGAGCGCAGGTATTAGGTCAGTGCGCCTTTTTGAGGCGCAAGGTCAAGAGGGCGGCGCTGTAGCCGGGCACGGTCACCAGATAGCGGCGCGCGCGCGGCAGCACGCGTTCTCTCACCGGCCTCCCCTGCCACGTCCCGTCGGGGCCGAGGCGCTGCCCACCGAACGTCACCGCCGGTCCATGCGAATACGGCGATGGCGCCACCAATCGCTGGACCGCGGCCCCCCCGGTCGTCGGGAGGCCCATGAGGACGTTGGCTGAGTTCGCGCCCTTGTTGATCAGCAGTACGTGCAGCGTGCCTGAGCCGACCTTGACCACCCACGCCTTCAGGTGCAGCTCCGAACCCGTACGCAGATGTGCCGAGACGAGGCGTGCGTCCGGGCCGAGCGTTCGTGCGAAGAGAATCAAGCCATACAGGAGTGGCCGCTCGTGAAGCCCGAGCACGTCGAACGTGAACGGGTCGTTGATCGAAAACACTCGCGCATGCAGGTTGATCCCAGTAGCGCCGGCTTTAAACAACTCGAACGCCGCATCAGGCGCCCACAGCGAGGTCGCGAACGTGTTGCTGATTCCGGTGAGGCCACCACACGTGATCGAGTTGAACTCGGTGAGGCGAAACGGATAGCCCGCGCGCCGCGCGAGCAGCACTGCCGGTCTAACCGATTGCGCCATCCCGACCGT
>JAFAZZ010000555.1 GCA_019239375.1 Solirubrobacterales bacterium
TTCGCCCCGAAGCAGCCATCACGCTCCCATGACTGGTACAGGCGTGACCCAAGCACGACGCGCCGCCCGCCGCTGAGGCCTTCTTCCATCAGCCGGCGGTCGCGCGGTTCGCGAGCGCAAGGGCGACGTGGCGCGCGGCCTGCGGGAGCCTGTGGGACCGAGCGGTCGCGGCTCAAATCGCGGCTCAGGAGCCGGCGACCGAGCCCTCGCGGCCACACACCGGGCAAGCCTCCTGAGGCGCGAGCGGACGGCCGCCGCAGCCGGGGCAATCCTCGACCTGCTCGAGCACGCCGAGCAGCTCGCCGACGCGGCAGACGAGCAGCCGCTCCTCCTCGACCTCGATCCACACGCCGGCCGACGCGGGGAACACAACGTGATCGCCGGGTCGCACGGGCATGGCGATCCCGACGTGGTCCCACCAGTCGAGCCCGGGGCCGACCGCCAGCACGATCCCGTGCTGCGGTGGCGGCTCCTCTGAGCCGGGAGGCACGATCAGGCCGGAGCGGCGGATCCGATCGGGATCGAGCTCCTTGATCACGACGCGGTCGAACAGGGGGCGAAGCTGCTGGCGCATGGTCTCGTCCGCTCCTGATCATAGGGTGCAGATATGCGGCTCATCGTGGCTCGTTGCGAAGTCCGCTACTGCGGTCGCCTGAACGCGCTCCTGCCCGAGGCGCTTCGCCTGATCATCCTCAAGGCCGACGGGTCGGTTCTGATCCACGCCGACGCCGGTGGCTATAAGCCACTCAACTGGATGACGCCGCCAACCGTTATCGAGGAGACACCCGACCGGATAATCGTCCGCAAGCGCGCCCAATCCGACGGCGACCGCCTCGAGATCGAGGTGGCCGAGGTGCTCTCCGACGTGACCCATGCCATGGGGCCACCCGACGGGGACGCCGCGTTGGCCAAGGACGGCGTCGAGGCGCATCTGCAGGAGCTGCTGGCCGAGCGCCCGGCGTGGTGCGGCGAGGGGTTGCGGCTGGTGCGCCGGGAATGGCCGACCGACATCGGGCCAGTCGACCTGATGTGCCGCGGCGCCGACGAGGAGTGGGTGGCGATCGAGGTCAAGCGGGTGGCCGGGATCGAGGCGGTCGAGCAGCTCGCCCGCTACCTCGAGCGGATCCGGCTCGACCCTGCCTTCACCTCCTGCCGCGGCGTGCTGGCCGCTCAGGTGATCAAGCCGCAGGCGTGCGTGCTCGCGGCCGCCCGAGGAATCGAATGCGTCGAGGTCGATTTGACCGTCCTGCGCGGCGAGCGTGAGCCGGATTTGCGATTGTTCGCAGCGTGAGCGGCGAAGACCATGCGGTGCTGTGCGAGCGCCGCGGACGGCTCCTGGTGGTCACCATCAACCGGCCCGATCAGCGCAACGCGGTCAACGCCGCGGTGGCGCAGGGCATCGCCGCCGCACTCGACGAGCTCGACGGCGCCCGCGAGTTGTCGGTAGGCGTCCTGACCGGCGCCGGCAAGGGTTTCTGCGCCGGCATGGATCTGAAGGCCTTCGTAGCCGGCGAGCGGCCGCATGTTCCCGGCCGGGGCTTTGCCGGGATCGTCGAGCGGTCGGCCGACAAACCACTCGTCGCCGCCGTCGAGGGATTCGCGGTGGCGGGCGGGCTGGAGGTGGCGCTGGCCTGCGACATGATCGTGGCTTCCCGCGGCGCGCGGTTCGGCATCCCAGAAGTCAAGCGCTCGCTGGTGGCCGCCGGCGGCGCGCTGCTCCGCCTCCCCCGCGCTCTGCCCCGGAACGTGGCGCTCGAGCTGGCGCTGACCGGCGAGCCGATCGATGCCGAGCGGGCGCACGCCCTCGGGCTCGTGAATCGGCTCACGGAGCCCCGCGATGCACTTACCGCTGCGCTCGCGCTGGCCGACACGATCGCCGCCAACGGACCGCTGGCTCTCGCGGCGACGAAGCGGGTCATCAGCGAGGCTCCCGACTGGCCAGACGCCGAGTTCTTCGAGCGCCAGCGCCCGATTACCGACTCGGTATTCACCTCCGAGGACGCTCACGAGGGCGCTACCGCGTTCGCCGAGCGCCGCGACCCGGTGTGGAAGGGTCGCTGACGGCGGCCTAAGACCGATCCGAACCCCACAGCGTCGCCACCACCGACCGCGGCCCGCCTCGGTCGCGGTGCTCGCACAGGTAGATCCCCTGCCAGGTGCCGAGCGCCAGCCGCCCCCGCGAGACCGGCAGCGTGAGTGACGGCCCCAGCAGCGAGGCCTTGATGTGCGCCGGCATGTCATCCGCGCCCTCGAGCGTGTGCGTCCAGTACCGGGCGTCCTCGGGCACCGCGGCGTTGAAGTACGACTCGAAGTCGCGCCGAACGTCGGGGGAGGCGTTCTCGTTCAGCGCCAGCGCCGCCGAGGTGTGCCGGATCAGCAGGTGGAGCAGGCCGACCTCGACCTCGCCGAGCTCGGGCAGCGCGCCGGTGATCTCGCGCGTCGCCAGATGAAAGCCGCGAGGCCGGGCCTCCAGCGTGATCTCGCGCTGGACCCACATCACGCCTCCGGTAGCCGCGCCACGCGCAGATCGACGCGGCCGGCGCCGCGGAAGGGCACGCCTTCGGCCGCGAGCAGCGACCGCTGCCGTTCGCCCTTGGCCATTGACCCGTCGGCGCGCACCACCCGGTGCCACGGAATCGCCGGGTCCTGGCAGGCGTGCAGCACCGCGCCGGCCACCCGCGGGGCGCCTGGCGAGATGTCGCCGTAGGTCCGCACGAAGCCGACCGGGATCGCGCTGACCCGCGCGAGGATCCGTTGTTCTCGATCGGAGGCCATGGTCTCGGAGCATATGGCCGCCCCGGCTTGATAAGGTGCCCGACGCCGAGTTTCCCGCCCACGCGCGGGAAAGCGGGGGACCCAAGTTCCCTGGGGCGAATCACGGTCTGATGGCCGAGTAGCGCAGCCGCCGCGCGAGCCCGACAGCTAACCCCGTAGGCCCCGAACAATGAGCTTGAGAAGGCGCACGATCCCTCGCCCGTTGGCCGCCGGCGCGGCCGCGGTGGCGGTTGCTCTCGGCCTAGCCGCCATGCCGGTCGGCTCGATCGCCCGCCCAAGCCTCGGCCAACTGCAATCGCAGCTGGGGGCCGAGCAGGCCCACGAGCAGAGCATCGCCGGCGCCATCAGCAGCCTGGCGCGCCTGATCAGCTCGCTCAACGGCCAGATCGCCCTCGTGCAGTCGCGCGAGGCGGCGGTGCGGGCCGACCTGGCACGTGAACGCGCCCAGCTGGCGGCGGTGGAGCGAGCGCTCACTCGTGAGCGGCAGCTGCTGGTGGTGCTGCGGGCCCGCCTGGCCTGGGCACGGGTGCTGCTCGCGCGCCAGCTCGTGACCAACTATGAGCAGGCCAAACCGAACCTGGTCTCGGTGGTGCTCGAATCGAGCGGGTTCAAGGACCTACTCGAGCGGGTGACCTTCCTGCGCGACGCGCAGCAGCAGCAGCAGGGGATCATCACGATCACTCAGCAGGCCAAGGCGCGGGCCGACGCTGCTGCGCAGCACCTGGCGGCGCTGCGCGCCACGGATCGCCAGATCACTTACGCCACGGCGCAGCGCGTCCAGGCGTTGGTGGCGATGAACGGGTTGTTGCACTCAAAGCAGGCGGCGTTGCAGCAGGCCCAATCGGCCCAGCAGAATGCCCTCGCGGCCAGTCAGGCGAAGGGCGCCGCGCTCCAGGCCGAGATCTCCACGGTCCAGGCCGAGCAGGCGGCGGCAGCCCGAGCGGCCGCCGCCCAGCAGGCGGCGGCTCAGCAGGCGGCGGCCCAGCAGGCGGCGGCCCAGCAGGCGGCGGCTCAGCAGGCGGCCGGGGCGGGAGGCGGCGGCAGCGCCGGCGGGAGCGGAGGCGGAAGCGGTGCACCGACGCCGGTGGGACCGAGCTACGGCCCGGGCGGAAGCTGGGCGATCCCGAACTCCGTCGTGACATGCGAGTCGGGCGGCCAAAACCTCACGCCCAACAGCGCCGGCGCCTCGGGCTACTACCAGTTCCTGCCAAGCACGTGGAACGGTTACGGCGGTTACGGCCAGGCCTACCAGGCCCCCAAGTCGCTGCAGGACCAGCGGGCCTCGCAACTGTGGAACGGCGGCTCCGGCGCGTCCAACTGGGTCTGCTCGGGCATCGTCGGCATCCACTGACTCCCGCCCGCCCGACCGCCTAGTCTCCGCGCGGTGAGCGCTGCGCGGAGAGCTGTTCTCATCGCTGCGATTCTGATCGTGGCCCTGGCACTGCGAGTCGCGGCAGTGCAGGAGCACGCCTACGCCCCTCGGAACGACGCCGGCGCTTACCTCACTCTGGCCAGCGACATCTCCCACACCGGCGACTACACCCTCAGCCGCAACCCGGGCGTGGGTGCAGGCGGCACCCGCGGTCCGAGCGCCTACTTCGCCCCCGGCTTCCCGTACTTCCTGGCCGCCGTCGACATCATCGACGGCCACGAGGTCCGCCGGGACGGTGCCATCCACCGCGCTCGGATCGCCATGGCGCTGCTAGGCACGATCACGGTGGCACTGATCGGATTGGTGGCGTTCGAACTGTTCGGTGCCGTTGCCGGGGTGTTTGCGCTGGCGCTCGCGGCCGTGTACCCCGTGCTGATCGAGCTCTCGTCGATCCTGGTGGCGGAGAACCTGCTGACGGCGCTCGCGCTCGGCGCCGTCTACTGCGGCCTGCGCGTGCGCCGGACGCGCACGATCGCGAGCGCGTGCGGCTGGATTGCCGGCGCCGGCGTGCTGACCGGGCTCGCCACGCTCACGCATGAGAACGGCATCCTGATCCTGTTGCCCCTGCTCGTGGTCGTGTCGAGGCGGACACCGCCAGCCAAGCGGCAACGGCTGATCGGGCCAGCGCTGCTCATCGCCACCACGGCGTTCACGATCGCCCCCTGGACGATCCGCAACGCCGTCGTCATGCACAGCTTCATCCCCGTATCCGACGAGACCGGGATCACCCTCGTCGGCACCTACAACCCGGCCTCGGCCGCCAACCCGCAGGTCCCGTACAAGTGGCGGATCTTCTTCGGCATCCCCGGCGAGCGGTCCGTCATCCGCCAGCGCAGCCATCTCACCGAGCGGCAGCTGAGTGCGAAGCTCGAGCGCCATGCGCTCAACTACATCGCCGGGCATCCGCTCAGCCCGATCGAGGTTGCGTTCTACAACACGCTCAGGCTGTTCGAGCTCGAAGGGTCGTTCGCTTGGCATGCATCGGCGGCGGCTCAGAGCATCGCTCCACATCGCGCGGATATCGGCATCACCTCCTTCTGGATCCTGTGCGCGCTGGCGATCGCCGGGTCGTTCACGAAATTGACCCGCGCCGCGCCGAGATGGGTCTGGTTCGTCCCGCTGCTGCTGGCGCTCAGCGTGGTGCTGGTCAACGTCGAGACGCCGCGCTTCCGAGCCCCGGTTGACCCGTTCCTGATCCTGCTCGCGGCGGCCGGACTAGCCACCGCGGCCACGCGCGTCCGGACCGGGCTAGGCGGTACGCCAGTCGTAGGCGAGACTCGGGACCCGGTGCCGGCTCGCGCGGCTCAACTGATCGAAATGCGCGAGCGCCTGGCCTGAGCCGAAGGCCACGCAGGTCAGCGGCGACTCGGCCGAGAGCACGGGCATCCCCGTCTCCTCCGCGACGAGCTCCTGGAAGCCGCGGATGAGCGTGCCGCCGCCGGCGAGCAGGATGCCGTCCCGGGCGATGTCCGAGGACAGCTCGGGCGGGGTTTCCTCGAGGGTGTCGCGGATGGCCCGAAGGATCTCCCGCGCCGGGGCCATGATCGCCGCGCGCACCTCCTCGCTGCGCAGCTCCACCGCGGTCGGCAGCCCGGTAACCAGATGCCGCCCGCGAACCTCGATCGTCTCCTCGGGATGCAGAGGGATTACCGATCCAATCTGGATCTTGATCTGCTCGGCGGTGCGCGATCCGATCGCCAGCTGGTGGGCGGTGCGGATGTACTGAGTGATGGCCTCGTCCATCTCGTAACCGCCCACGCGAACTGAGCGCGAGACGACGATGCCGCCGAGCGAGATGACCGCCATCTCGCTGGTCCCGCCGCCCACGTCGACCACCATCCGCCCCACCGGCGCGTCGATCTCGAGGCCGGCGCCGATGGCCGCCGCGATCGGCTCCTCGATCAAGTGCACGCGGCGGGCGCCGGCGGCCAGCGAGGCCTCCTCCACCGCGCGCTTCTCGACCTCGGTCACGCCCGACGGCGCACACACGATCAGCCGCGGGTGGGCCATGCGGCGGTCGAGGACCTTGCGGATGAAGTAGCGCAGCATCTGCTCGGTCACCTCGAAGTCGGCGATCACTCCGTGCCGCAGCGGTCGCGTCGCGGCGATGAACGCGGGGGTGCGCCCGATCATCCGCTCGGCGTCGGCGCCCACCGCGTGAACTTCACCGGTGTCCACGTCGGAGGCGACCACCGAGGGCTCGGACACGACGATCCCCCGCCCGCCCACGTACACCAGCGTGTTGGCGGTGCCAAGGTCGATTGCCATGTCGTGCACGCCGAACGCCGGCGTCAGATGGCGCCGGGAATTGTCTCTGCGCGATCCGTCTCTACGAAAGCCGATGGCAGAAAGGGTGCCAGAAATTGCGAGTAAGGGTGAGAATCCCTGCTAACGCCAGACTGTTTACGGCGAGGCCGCGATGCCGGGCCGGCGGCACTCGCGTTCAATGCATGTCGCACCGCGCCGGCGTTCCGAAAAGCGCCCTGCCGCCGGCCTGGCGGGCGGCCGAAGCTACCGTTCGCCGGGCAGCTTGTGCGGATACTGCGAAACGGCCTCGCCCAGGTCGAGTGCGGTGCGGAGGATGCGGTCCTGCTCCTGGGCGTGCGCCACCGGATAGCCTTCCCCCGACGCTGCCCGTTCGGGACGGCCGATGTAGCCGAAGCGCAGCTGCCCAGGCAGGATCTGCATGAGTCGCGGTGACATGTGAGCGCGGGCGCCCATGTTGCGCGGCTCCTCCTGAACCCACACGACCTCTGCCAGGTTGGGGTAGCTCTCGACGAGCGAGAGGATCTCGGCTTGCGGGAAGGGGTAGAGCAATTCGACGCGGCCGATGGCCACGTACGGGTTCTCGGGCCGCGCCTCGTGCCCCGCCAATTCGTAGAAGATCTTGCCGCTGCACAGGATCAGCCGTCGGACCGGCGCCGGATCGTGCTCGGAGTTCTCGGGGAGCACGGGCTGGAAGCGGCCTTCGGCGAGGCCCTGCACGCCGCTGGTTGCTTGAGGCAGACGCAGCAGGCTCTTGGGGGTCATGATCACGAGCGGGCGCTGCTTGGCCACCCGGGCCTGTCGCCGCAGCAGGTGGAAATACTGCGCCGGCGTGGTGGGGTTGGCCACCCGAATGTTCCCTTCGGCGGCGAGCTGGAGGAAGCGCTCGAGGCGGGCCGAGGAGTGCTCCGGGCCCGAGCCCTCGTATCCGTGCGGCAGGAGCAGCGTCAGGCGCGAAGTCTGACCCCACTTGGCCAGGCCCGAAACGATGAACTGGTCGATGATCACCTGCGCGCCGTTGGCGAAGTCGCCGAACTGCGCCTCCCACAGCACCAAGGTCTCGGGCGCCTCCTGGGAGTATCCGTACTCGAACCCGAGGCAGCCCATCTCGGAGAGCGGGCTGTTGTGCAGCTCCATCGGGGCTAGTGCGCCCGGCAGGTGCTGGATCGGGCAGTGCTCCTGGCCGGTCTTGGGGTCGTGCAGGACGAGGTGGCGCTGAGAGAACGTGCCGCGCTCGGTGTCCTGGCCGGTCAAGCGGATCGGGATCCCCTCGGTCAGCAGCGAGGCGAAAGCGAGGGCCTCGGCGTGCGCCCACACCATCCCGCCGGTTCCGTTGTCGAAGACCTCGCGGCGCTGCTCGAGCTGGCGAACCAGCTTGGGGTGGATCGTGAAGCCGTCGGGGACGGACAACAGCTCATCGTTGAGCATGCGCAGGCGGTCGGCCGGCACCGCGGTCCTGACCTCAGGCGAGGGGGTGCGGTCAAGCTGGTACTCGCCGGTGGCGTGCCTGACGTCCTTGGCGGCGGCGATCCGATCCTTGAGCTGCTGGTGCTGCTCGGAGAGGACCTCCCACACCTGGTCAGTCAGCTCCGTCGACTCCTGTTCGGACACCACCCCCTGCTCGATCAGCTGGCGGGCGAACAGCTCGCGCGCGGGCGGATGCTTCTTGATCACCTGGTACATCTCAGGCTGGGTGTAGGCGGGTTCGTCCGCCTCGTTGTGCCCGAAGCGCCGGTAGCCAATCAGGTCGATCAGCACGTCGTGGCCGAACTCCTGGCGGAAGGCGAAGGCCAGCCGCACGGCGCTGATGCAAGCAGGCACGTCGTCAGCGTTCACGTGGATGATCGGCACGTCATAGCCCTTGGCCAGATCCGAGGCCCACGTGGTCGAGCGGGCGTCGTCGGGATCGGTGGTGAAGCCGACCTGATTGTTTTGGATTATGTGGATCGTGCCGCCGACGGTGTAGCCGTCGAGCGCCTGCAGGTTGAGGGTCTCGGCGACCACGCCCTGTCCCGGGAAGGCAGCGTCGCCGTGGAGGATCACCGGGACGGCCGCGTTCGTTTCGCGATGGGCGTGCGGGCCCTGCCGGGTGGTCTGTGCCGCCCGGGTGGCGCCGGCCGCGACGGGCGCCACGAACTCGAGGTGGCTCGGGTTGGACTCGAGGCGGACGATGATCGACTCGCCGCTGGGCAGCTGGTAGGAACCCTGGGCGCCGTGGTGGTACTTGACGTCGCCGGTGCCGCCCTGCGGGATCGTGGTGATTGCCTCGAGCGTCGAGGAGCCCTCGAACTCGGCGAAGATAGAGTCGTATGGCCGCCCCAGGTTGTGAGCCAGAACGTTCAGCCGACCGCGATGCGCCGTCCCGATCACGACCTCCCGCGCGCTGCGCGTGGCGGCCAGCTGGATCAGCTCGTCGAGGATCGGAACGGTCATGTCGAGACCCTCGATCGAGAACTGCTTCTGGCCTAGATACGCCTTGTGCATGAAGCGTTCGAGCGCGTCGACCTCGGTTAGGCGCCGGAGCAGCGTCTTCTGCTCATCGACGTTCAGGGGCGCGCGGAACCGGCCGGACTCGATCGCCTCACGCAGCCAAAGCCGCTGGCGGTGCGAGGCGATGTGCTCGATTTCGTAGGCGATCGGGCCGCAGTAGGTCTCGCGAAGGTGGGGCAACGCCTCGGCCAACGTCCGGCCCGCTACGTACATGCGCAGGATGTGGGCGGGGATCCGCTCCATCATCTCGGGGGTCAGCCCCAGCGGCTCGGGATCGAGCGCCGGGTCGCCCTCCGGCTCGCGTCCGAGCGGGTCGAGGTGGGCGGCGAGGTGCCCGTGGGTGCGGTGCGCCTTGAGCAGCGAGGTGGCGGCCTGGACCGCGGCCATCAGCTCCTCGTCGGGTGCTGCGGTCGGGGCGGCAGGGGGCGCGGCCGGCGCCGGCGGTGGCGCTGCGGCAGCGGTCGGTGCGGGCTTCGCTGCGAGCGTCGGAAGTGCGAGGCCCAAGTCTGCGAACACGCCCTCGTAGAAGCCGTCCTCGCCGGCGAGCAAGGCGTCGATCCGCTGTAGGAACCGCCCGGACTCAGCGCCCTGGATGATCCGGTGGTCGTAGGTCGAGGTCATTGTCATGACCTTCTCGGCCCCGATCGCCTCGCCGATCGCGGCGAGGCCGGGCGGATAACCGATCGCACCGGTGGCGACGATCGTCCCCTGCCCGACCATCAGCCTGGGGACG
>JAFAZZ010000122.1 GCA_019239375.1 Solirubrobacterales bacterium
CGGGATCGGCGAGGCTGCCTCCGTCGTCGCGGCGTCCGGCAGGGTGGGTGGCGGCGCGTTGCCGCTGCTCGAGCTCGGCGGACCAGCCGTGGCCCTCGCGGGCGAACCGGAAGCGCTCGCGAGTGCCCTGCGCGCCGGCCAGGTGCCGGTGATCGCCCGGATCCACGACCGGCGCGTGCTGCTCGACCCGCACACGCTCACGGAGGAAGAGGTCCCGCTCGTGGTCGAGGCGGTCCGGGACGCGCTGGCTGAATGAAGCCCCTGACGCTCGGCACAGCCGGTCACATCGATCACGGCAAGAGCGCGCTGGTTCGGGCTCTGACCGGCGTCGACACCGACCGCCTGCCCGAGGAGCGCGCGCGGGGGATCTCGATCGAGCTCGGCTACGCAAGCCTGCTCCTGCCCTCCGGCCGGCGGCTGTCGGTGGTCGATGTTCCCGGGCACGAGCGGTTCGTGCGAACGATGGTCGCGGGCGCCACCGGAATCGGCCTGTTCTTGATGACGATCGCGGCCGACGACGGGGTGATGCCCCAGACGCGCGAACACGCGGCCGTGCTGCGGGCCCTTGGCGTGAGCATCGGGGTGGTGGCGGTGACCAAGAGCGACCTCGCCGACCCGGATCTGGCATTGATCGAGGCCTCCGAGCTGCTGCCGGAGAGCGAGGCGGTGGCGGTCTCGGCGCGCACGGGCGCCGGCCTCGAGGAGCTGCGCGCCGCGCTCGATCGCGCCTGCGTCACCGTCGCCTCGCGCGCCGACGCTGACCGCGCCGCGCGCCTGCACGTCGACCGCATCTTCACCATCAAGGGCGCCGGAACGGTGGTCACCGGAACCCTGTGGTCCGGTCAGATTGGTCGAGGCGACGAGCTCCTGGTGCTGCCGCAGGGCCGGCGCGCGCGTGTCCGCGGAGTCCAGGTCCATGACCAGGCCCTGGATCGCGCGCCGGCGGGCCAACGGGTAGCGGTGAACCTCACCGGCACCGCGCTGGGCGAGATCGCGCGCGGCGATGTGCTCGTGGCCGGAGATTCACCCCTGCGCCCGACCTATCGGATTGACGCCGAGCTCGAGTTCCAGTCCGGCGCCGAGCCCGAGCACTCAGAGCGCGTCCAGGTCCATCACGGAACGCGCGAGGCGCCCGCCCGCCTGGCGTGGCTCGGGGGGCGTTTCTGGCAGATCCGCCTGGAAGCGCCGCTGGTGCCGGCAGCCGGGGATCGCGTCGTGGTGCGGCAGATCGCGCCGCCGGACACGCTGGGCGGAGGTCGGGTACTCGACCCGGCGCCGCGGCGGCACGGCCCGAGCCGCGAGGTCCTGGCGCGGCTCGAACGGCTGGCCCGCGGCGAAGCGCCGAAACCGTCCGGACGGGCGATTGGATCCCACCCACCCACCCCCACCGTCCCACGGACGCCGAGCGACGCGAGGCCCCAGAAAACCCTGTCGAGTTCCGCGATCGCGCTCGAGGAGCGACTCCGCGACGCCGGCATCGAGCCGCCGATCGACTCAGAGCTCGACGCGAGGGACCTGGCCGCCCTTCGCGACGCGGGCCGCGCCGTGCGCGTGTCCAAATCGCTGCACTACCACGCCGACGTGCTCGCGGAGATCCGCGCGCGGCTGGTGGGACTCGCCGCCCAGACGGGCGGCTCCGTGACGCTCGCCCAGTTCCGTGACGAGCTCGGCACATCGCGCAAGTTCGCGCAGGCGCTGCTCGAGCACTTCGACTCCGCGAGGGTGACGATCCGCCGCGGCGACGAGCACGTGCTGCGACGCGGGGTCACGCATCGCGCGGGATGAATCCGTAGATTCCCGCCCTATGCCAACCAGCCTAGTCACCGGCGGCGCGGGATTCCTCGGGTCTCACCTCTGCGAAGAGCTGCTGCGCCGCGGGCATCGGGTGATCTGCGTCGACAACCTCGAGACGGGATCGCTCGCCAACATCGAGCACATCCGCGACAGCATGTTCGTGCACCGCAACCTCGACATCATCGAGCCGTACTTCATCGACGAACCGATCGACTTCGTCTACCACCTGGCCTCGCCGGCGTCGCCGATCGACTACCTGCGTCTCCCGCTGGCCACGCTGAAGGTCGGCTCGTACGGCACCCACCACACACTGGGACTGGCCAAGTTTCACCGCGCCCGCTTTCTGATCGCATCGACGAGCGAGGTGTACGGGGATCCGCAGGTCCATCCCCAGCCGGAGAGCTACTGGGGACACGTCAACCCGATCGGGCCGCGCGGCGTCTACGACGAGGCCAAGCGCTACGCCGAGGCGCTGACCATGGCCTACCACCGCCAGCAGGGCGTCGACACGGCGATCGTGCGGATTTTCAACACGTACGGTCCGAGGATGAGACCTCACGACGGACGCGCGATTCCGACGTTCCTACGCCAGGCGCTGCAAGATCGACCAATCACCGTGTTCGGTGACGGATCTCAGACGCGATCCTTCTGCTACGTCGAGGACGAGATCCGGGGGCTGATCGCGCTGGCCGAGTCGGGTTATCACAGTCCGGTCAATATCGGGAACCCGGACGAGTTCACGCTGCTCGAACTGGCCAGGACGGTGATCGACGTCACCGGCTCGAAATCCGAGATCTTGTTCGAGGCGCTCCCGACTGACGACCCGCAGGTTCGCCAGCCCGACATCACGCTCGCGCGCGAGATCCTCGGCTGGGAGCCGGTCGTGAGCCTGCGCGAGGGCTTGCAGCGCACGATCGAGCAGGCGGGCGTCGAGGCGCTGGTGGGGGCACGATAGTCGCCGGGCGCCCGCCCACCCGGCGCGCACGAAAGATTTCCCCGCTAGGCCGCTACTTCGATATAGAGCTACCGTTATACCCGGCGGGGGCCGATGTCGGTGCGAGGTCTCAGTCGTGACGGTCGAGCAGAGAGAGGTCGGAAACATCCACCAAAGCGGCGCGAGGCAAGACGCAGTCCCGCTCTCGCTCCCCGAGCGGGACGTCCGGCGCAAGAAGCCGCCATTCCTATCATTCCTGCTGCGCTGGGAGACGCTGCGCCGCGTGGCGCGCGTGATCTCCCTGCTCGCGCTCGACTTCGTGGGGGTGCTCGCCGCGCTGTTCACCGCGATGACGCTCAAGCTGGCCGTCCACGACCAGCTGGACGCGGGGGTGGCGTGGCACGACATCAAGCACTGGATCGCGTTCGCGTACCTGCTCACCGTCCTGAGCTTTGCTCGCGTCGACCTGTACGCCGCCCGCACCCGCCGGCCCGGGCTGACCCGGATCGGCACCGCGCTGTTCCAGGCGACCGTGATCGGCTTGGTGTTCGCCCTGGCCGACGGACAGCATTTCTCGAGCTACTTCATCTTCTACGGCTCGCTGTTCTTCGCCACGATCTACATCGCGGCCCTCCGCGAGCTGCACCTGCGCGCAAGCGGATGGCTGCTCGACCAGGCGGGGTACGCGCGGCGCGCGCTGCTGGTCGGATCGGGCAAGCACATCGAGGAGGTGGCGGGCGCGTTGGCCGATCGCGCGCGCACGCGGGTCGACATCGTCGGTTACATCTCACTCACCCCCCGCCCGCGCAACGGCCTGCGCTCGCTCGGCCAGCTTCCCGATCTCCCGGACGTGCTCGACCGCGAGGCGGTTCAGGAAGTGATCATCGCCGATCCGGATTTCCCGCAGGACAAGGCGGTCGAGCTCGTCGACTCCTGCCACCGGCGCGGCGTGACCGTGCAGGTCGCACCGTCGACGATGGAGATCCTGATCGATCGGGCGGAGTTCGCCCCGGGCCACACCGTGCCGCTGTTCACGCTGCGCCCCCCCGTGTTCGAGGGCGTCGACTACGCGGTGAAGCGGTCGTTCGACCTGGTCGTCTCGACCGCCGGCCTGATCCTGCTCTCGCCGGTGTTCCTGGCCATCGCAATCGCCATCAAACTGAGCTCGCGCGGCCCGGCGATCTACCGGTCGGCCAGGCCCGGGATGGCCGGCAAGCCGTTCTTCTGCTTCAAGTTCCGGACCATGCGCGAGCACGCCGAGCAGATCCAGGACGAGCTCGAGCCGCTCAACGAGAAGTCGGGTGCGCTGTTCAAGATCCGTGATGACCCGCGCATGACCAAGGTCGGGCGGTTTCTGCGTCGATTCTCGCTCGACGAGCTGCCCCAGCTCGTCAACGTCGTGCGGGGCGAGATGTCGCTCGTCGGCCCGCGCCCGCTCCCTATGCGCGACTTCGACCGCCTCGAGGAGTGGCACAAGAAGCGCTACCTGGTGCTGCCCGGTATCACCGGGCTGTGGCAGGTATCTGGGCGCGGGGACCTCGACTTCGACGACCTCGTGCGCCTCGACTTTCTCTACTTGGAGCGCTGGTCGATCATGCTCGACCTGTCGATCCTGCTCAAGACGATCCCCGCGGTGCTCAGCCGACGCGGCGCGTTCTAACGCCGACGGCTAGGCTTCGGCGCCGCCATGCCCCCCACGGACCGCTTCGTGATGTCGTTCGCGGCTGAGCCGCCGCAGGAGCCTCTGCCTTATGGTCGCTGGGCGGACACGTTGGCCGGACACTTCCGCGCTGCGGTGGCCGTGCTCGACACCGAGGGCGAGGAAATCGGCGAACTCGACACGCAGATCGCCTGGTTTCCCGATCGCACGTACGCCGGGCGCACGTACATCCCGGCGGTGGCGCGGACCACCAGCGGCTACGAGCTGTTCGGCTTCGTCTCGTTCAACGAGGGAACGCAGGGCCCGAGCAACTTCGAGGCACGGGTCGACTTCACCGCGGAGCTGGCCGAGGCCAATCCGGATTGGAAGCTGGACCTGAACGACGAGGTGATCGCGGCCTGGCGCGGCGAGCAGGGAAAGACGGCCGACGTCACGCTCGTATGGGGCGTTCCGCTCGTGCCGGGCGGCGCGATCGTGACCGCCGAGCTGGCAAACCTAGCCGTCGACCAGTCCGAGCTCGTCGAGGATCGCTTCACGTTGATCGCGCCCGACAACTACCGCTCCGACTTCCTCGAGATCAAGCTGTGGACCAAGGGCGGCGACGAGCTCGCCGGCGAGTCCCTCTACGTCGACGAAGACGAAGACGACTGATCGACGATCGTTCGGGAGCCGCGCTCGTTGGTCGAACCGTTGGCGCCGCTCAACGCAGCCGGCAGCCGCAACCTGGCTTCAGCCTCGCTCAGCGGAAAGTGACATGCCGCCAGGTTCCTGGTGCCCTTGGGCTCGAGCAGCGGCTCCTCCTGGCTACAGAGCTCCTGCGCCTTGAAGCAGCGAGTGTGAAAGCGGCAGGCCTGCGGCGGATTGGCGGGGCTCGGAACATCGCCGGTGAGCAGCTGGCGCTCGCGCCGGCCGCCGGTTGCGCTCGCCACCGGAACGGCCGAGAGCAACGCGCCCGTGTAGGGGTGGCGCGGGAAGCCGTACAGGTCGTCGCTCGGCGCGATCTCCACGATCTTGCCCAGGTACATGACGGCGACGCGGTCGCACATGTGGCGTACGACGGACAAGTCATGGGCGATGAAGATCAGCGTCAGGCCCATCTCGCGCTGCAGGCCGCGCAGGAGGTTCAGCACCTGAGCCTGAATCGATACGTCGAGGGCTGACACCGGCTCGTCGGCCACGAGCAGCTTCGGCTCGAGCGCGATGGCCCGCGCCACTCCGATGCGCTGGCGCTGGCCCCCCGAGAACTCGTGCGGGAACCGGTTGTAGTGCTCGGTGTTCAGCCCAACCCGGTCCATCAGTTCCTGGACTCGCTTACGACGCTCGCCGGAATCCTTCAGCAGGCCATGGATGACAAACGGGTCAGCGATGATCGAGCCCACGGTCTTGCGAGGGTTCAGCGAGGAGTACGGATCCTGGAAGATCATCTGCACCTCGCGATGCAGCGCCTTCAGATCGTCCTTCTTGGCGGCGGCGATGTCCTGGCCGTCAAACAGGATCGTGCCCGCCGTGGGGTCGAGCAGCCGGACCAGGAGCCGCGCCGTTGTGCTCTTTCCGCAACCGGTCTCGCCAACGATTCCCAGCGTCTCGCCGCGCTTGACCTCGAACGTGATGTCATCGACCGCCTTGACCGCGCCGATCTGCTTCTGAAAGACGATCCCGCGCGTGATCGGGAAGTGCTTGACGAGGTTCCTGACCTCGACCAGATTTGTCCCGTTGGTGATCGGCGCCTCTGCCCCGTCCACGGTCAGCTTCCTCCATCGGCGATGGTTCGATGGCCGGCGTGGGCCCGCAGGGGTTGGTCCTCCTCGACCACCAGGTGGCGCAAGGTCCCGGACGTCTCGCCGGCCTCCAGGCCGCGCCAGATCCGGGTCCTGACGTCGGTGGCGAGCAAGCATGCCGCCTCGTGGCCGGAATCCCCGGTGACCGGCTCGAGACGCGGATCGGTCCGGGTGTGCGCGTCGCGCACATACGGACAGCGAGGATGAAAGTGACAGCCAGACGGCCGGCGGATGAGACTGGGCGGGCGGCCGGAGATCGGCACGAGCTCCTCGTCGCGTGGGCTGTCGAGCCGCGGGATCGACTTGAGCAGACCCCACGTGTACGGATGCTGCGGCGCGCCGAAGATCGCCTCAGTCGGCGCCCGCTCGACGATCCGCCCGGCGTACATCACCGCGATGTGGTCGGTGATCTCCGCCACCACCCCGAGGTCGTGCGTGATCACGATAATCGCCATGCCGAGCCGGCGCTGAAGGTCGTTGAGCAGGGCCAGGATCTGGGCCTGGACCGTGACGTCGAGCGCGGTGGTGGGCTCATCGGCGATCAGCAGTTTGGGCTCGTTGGCCAGAGCCATGGCGATCATCACGCGCTGGCGCATGCCGCCCGAGAACTCGTGCGGGTACTGGTCGACGCGCCTCTGCGGGTCTGGGATCCCGACCAATTCGAGCAGCTCGACGGCCCGGTTCCGGGCGTCGGCCTTCGAGACCTTGCGATGGATCAGGACCGCCTCCGAGAGCTGCGTGCCGACCTTGTAGAACGGGTGCAGCGAGGAGAGCGGGTCCTGGAAGATCATCGCGATCTCGTCGCCGCGGATCTTGCGCAGCTCGTCGTCGGAAAGCGAGACGAGGTCGCGGCCCTCGAACATGATCCGGCCCTCGATCGTGGTGTTCTTCGCGCGGGTCAAGCCCAGCGTGGTAAGCGATGAGACGGTTTTGCCAGAGCCGGACTCGCCCACGATGCCGAGCGTCTGGCCGGCATCGACGGAGTAGGAGATCCCGTCGACGGCGTGCACGATGCCGTCGTCGGTCGAAAACTGCACCCGCAGGTCCTCGACCTGCAGCAGCGCTGGGCTCACGTGTACCGCACTCTCGGATCGAGATATGCGTACGCGATATCCACGATCAGGTTGAAGAAGACGATGAAGAATGCTCCGAACAACGTGATGCCCTGGATCGTCGTCAGATCCGACACGTTGATTGCGTTGTAGAGTAGCCGCCCCACGCCGGGGATGTTGAACACCGTCTCGGTGAGGATCGCGTTGCCGGCGAGCAGGATACCCACGTCCAGCCCGAGCAGCGTGACGATGGGAGTGATCGCGCTGCGTACGGCGTGGCGCCTGATCACCGTGCGCTCGGGCAGGCCCTTGGCCCGCGCGGTGCGGATGTAGTCCTCTCCCATCGTGTCGATCATGCTCGCCCGCATGTAGCGGGCGTACACCGCCGAGGTCGCCGCAGCTAAGACGCACCAAGGCAAGATCATCGATGCGGCCTTCTGGAAGACAGTCGACGCGCTGGCGAACGAACCCTGACCGGGGAGGATCGGGAACTGGCCGATGTCGTTGGCGAACAGATACAGCGCCACGAGGCCGAGCCAGAAGACCGGCGCCGAGATAAAGGCCAGCGACGTGGTCATGCTCGCGCGGTCCACGAATGACCTACGCCTGACCGCGGAGATGATTCCTACCGTGAGCCCGACGGAGAGCCAGATAATGACCGCGCCGATGGTCAGCCAGATCGTGGCCGGCAACCGAGAGAAGATCAACTGCCGGACCGGGACGTTGTACTGATAGCTGTAGCCGAAGTCGAAGTGCAGGAACACCTGCCGCACATAGATCAGATACTGCTCCCAGATCGGCTTGTCGAGCCCGAGCGAATGGCGGATCTGGGCGATCTGCTGGGGCCCTGCGTTGCGTCCCGCCCGGAGAACCGCTGGGTCCGCTGAGGGGAGCACGTAGAAGATGAAGAACACCGCGGCGCTCACGATGAAAAGCATCGCGATGCCCCACAAGATTCGTCGGATGATGTAGCGGCCCATGGCGGCGGAGGGGTTGGTGAGCGAAATAGGCCCGCCGCCGGGAGTGACGGCGAGCCCTTCCGCTTCTAGCTCAGATGACCCTCGTCATTCACCTCACTTCAGAGAAGTGAACGACAGGTCGGTGAGCGCGTTGAACTGGTTGATCACCGGGACCACGTCCTTCGAGGCAACGTTGGAGTTGTAGTCCCAGATCCACGGGATGGCCGGCGCCAGGGCCATGACCATGTCGTCGATCCTGCCGTACTCGGCGGCGCGCTGAGCCGGGTTGGTGATGTACTTCGCCGAGTTCAGCGCGGTGTTGATCGTCGGGTCGTTCAGCTGCGGCCAGTTGGAGTTGTTGGTCGGGCTGCCCGTGACCGTCGCCCCATTGAACGGGATGTCGATCATCGCCTGGCCGTCGTTGAAGTCCTTGATCCACCCGACGTTCGGGCAGACGTTCGGTTCGTTGGCCACGACCGAGCAGAACTTGGTGTACATGACGGCCTGCTCCACCGGATGCAACTGAACAGTGAACCCGAGTTGGCTCAGCTGCGCCTTGGCCACCTGTGCCGTGTCGCTGCCCGGCGGCACGTTCGTGGCCACCATCGTGATCGTGCAGTTGCCCGTGCACTTACCGCTCGAGTATCCCGCCTTCTTCATGTACGACTCAGCCAGCGACAGGTCACCGGTGGGGTGCTGGATGAAGTCGTACTGAGACCCGGACGGGCCAGCGTCGCCACCGGCCTGCTGGAAGCCCGGGATGCCCGGGGGGATGAAGTGCGTCGCCAGACCGCCGGCCAACGCTCCACCACGCGTGTCTCGCAGCGCCACGCGGTTTGAGGCCGCGATGACCGCCTTGCGGGCGTTGATGTTGTTAAACGGCGGCTTGGTCGTGTTGAACGCGATGTAACGGTTACCGCCGCCCGGCGACAGGCTGAGCTGCTTCGGATACTGCGTGGCCGCGACCTTCAACGACTGCCCGGTGGCCGAGAAGTCGAAGTTGACCATGTCCGAGCCGGTGAGGATCTTGCTCACGGCCGAGTTCGTGTCCGAGAAGCCCTGCTGGATCACGACCTTGTCGAGGTAGGCCGGACGGAAGTCAGAACCGGCCGTGTAGTTCGGGTTGCGCAGCAGCACGATCTGCTTACCGGGCGAATAGTTCGAGATGTAGTACGGGCCGACGTCGATCTGGTGCTCGCCGTAGGTCGACGAAGGCGTCTTCGAGTCGAACGTCGCTGCGTACCCCTCCGGAACCGGGGAGGACAGCGGCAGCGACAGTGCGTCGATCAGGCCGATGGCCGATGGCTTGCTCAGCTTGAACACGATCGTCGAAGAATCCGGGGTCGTGATGCCACTGATGTTCGGCGCCTTCTTCGGGTCCTTCTTCACCGCCGCCTGGGCGGCCGCGAGGCCCTGGACATCGGCGAAATACAGCGTGAGGTAGCCGTTGGGCACGCCGGGCAAGAGGCCTCGTTCGATCGCGTACTTGACGTCCTGGGAAACGACAGGCTTGCTCCAGCCGGCGCCCCCGCCCAGCGGCGGGCTGTAGTGGATGTTCGGCTTGATCTTGAACGTGATCGTCTTGCCGCCATCGGTGACCGCCGGCTGGGCGGAGGCCAGCAGAGGCTGCGGCGCCGCCGTGTCGGCGGGCGGCCAGCCCATCAGCGGCGAATCCACCGCCAGGTCGACTGTGTAGGTCGGCTGGTAGTAGGCGGCGCCGGGATCGATGTAGTCGACGTCGGCGTTGGCGAGCACGGTGAGCGTTCCGCCCTTCTTCGCGCCCGCCGGCGCATGCACCTGCGCCGGAAACTTAGCCAGCTCCGCGCTGACTGCCGAGCCGCTGCTCGAGCTACTGCTACCGCTCGAGCTCCCAGAGCCGCTCGTCGTCTTGCTGCTCGAGCCGCATGCTGCAAGCCCGATCGATACCACTGCCAGGAGCCCGGGGAGGAACACCCCGAGCAATCTGGACCTGGATCGCATATTCCATCCTTTCGTTGTGCGACGTACCTTCATTTGACTTGTCCTGCACTCCCCTGTTGAGGTCAAGACTTTCGCGCGCGCGGGTTGAGCGCGTCCGTCATCGCGTCGCCCACAAAGTTGAAGGCGAGCACGGTGAACAGCAGCGCCAGACCCGGGAACAGCATGTACCACCATTGGCTTTGGATGTTCAGCGAGGCGTCCGAGATCATCTGGCCCCAGCTCGGCGTCGGCGGCTGAACCCCCACTCCCAGGAACGAGAGCGCCGCCTCGAACAGGATCGCCGTCGGCAGGAACGTCGTGGTGAACACGATGATCGGGGCCGCCAGGTTCGGCAGCAGCTCCTTGACGATGATCCTCCGGTTCGAGGCGCCGAGCGAACGCGCCGCGTCAACGAACTCCTTCTCGCGCAGCGAAAGGACCTGCCCGCGGATGATCCGCGCCGGGTAGGTCCAGCTGGTCAACGCGATAACCGCGATGACGACGGGAACGCCGGGCTTGACCAGACCACCCACGCAACCCGTCCCGAACGAGCACGCCGAGGCCAGGCCGATGGCCAGCAGCAGGTACGGAATCGCCAGCCAGGCATCGACGGTCCGCGACACCAGGGTGTCGACCCACCCGCGGTAGTAGCCGGCGAACAGCCCGCAGAACACCCCGATGACGGTGGTGATCGCGGTCGAGACGAATGCCACCAGGAGCGAGACTCGAGCCCCGTAGACGACCCGGCTGAACACGTCGCGGCCGAGCTGATCGACGCCGAACAGGTGGGCCGAGCTCGGCCCGGTCGGCTGCCCGAATATGTCCAGCGCGTTGGTGTCCGCCTTGTACGGGCCGGGCGCGCCAACCAGCGAGCAGACCAGCGGGGCAAAGATCGCCACCAGGATCAGCAGGATCAGGAACCCGATGCTGACCAGCGCGAACTTGTCCTCCCGGAATCGCTTGAGGAACAGCTCCCAGGGCGAGCGCGCCGCGATTTCGCCGCCCGCGACGAGTTCGACCGCTGCCCCTGCTTCGGCTTCTGCGAGTTGTAGGTCTGATGTAGTGCTGACGCTCATGCGCTATCCGTCGCACCTTGCACGTCTCGCACAGGCGGGACCTCCTCCACACCCGAGGGATACCACATCTCGGCAGCGCACGCCACCAATCATTAACCGGCGGTAAATCGAGCGCTAGCCGGCGGACAATCGGGGGGTGGCGCGGGGGGGGCAGTGGCGGCGGCGATCGGGGTCGGTCGGGGGTCGGTAGCGGCGGTGGCGCCGGGGTGACGGTCGAGGCCAGCCGCCGGGGTTGGCGCTCCGCGGAGGGGTTTGCGGCCGCGGTGGTCGGTGCGGTGGCGTGGGGCGGTGCTCGGTCATGGCGAGCGCCGATACGCTCTCTCGAGCCGCGGCCCTCGTAGCTCAACGGATAGAGCACGCGCCTCCTAAGCGCGGGATGCAGGTTCGATTCCTGCCGGGGGCGCTGCCGGGTTGGGCCGGATCGGCGCGGGCTGGACCGGATCAGGGCGCAAGCACACCGAATCCGCGCGGAGGCAGCCGCGCGACGCGGTAGCCCCGGCGCCGGCGCTGGGATTGCCGTCAACTGCGCACTCGGCCGCGCCCCGCGGCGCGAGTGTGGACTTCGCCGCGGTGGTGGCGTCAAAGTCGGATCTCGCTCCTCGCCGACCGCTCGAGTGTGGGGTTGGCGGTGATCGTGGACCGTGGGGCGTGGTCGGCGAGGTGCGCCATGTGACGCAGCGTGTCACCGGCGCCGAATCGGCACGGTACGCGTGAGGCGCGGGCGCGTTGGCGATGAGACGATCCTCACCGGCCCCCGTGCTACCGTCCGCGCTTCTCCGTGGCCGAGAGCACGCTAGAAGCACCG
This sequence comes from Solirubrobacterales bacterium, assembly GCA_019239375.1. GTDB lineage: Bacteria > Actinomycetota > Thermoleophilia > Solirubrobacterales > Solirubrobacteraceae > Palsa-465. The sequence continues at coordinate 12,018 of JAFAZZ010000122.1, forward strand.
ACGATCCCGGAGGCGGCTGCCGCGGATCAAGCCTTACCGCGCGAGCCGGCGCCATGGACGCTGCGCGCCTACGTGAGCGAGCACCCCTGGCTGTCGGCCTCGGCGGTGATCCTGATCATTTCGGCTGCGCTCGTGGTGTGGGCCCGAACCAGGCCCAGCTATGACGCCTACGGCTGGCTCGTGTGGGGCCAGCAGACCTTGCATCTGAGCCTCGACCTCGGTGGCGCCCCGTCGTGGAAGCCGCTGCCCTACCTGTTCACCGTGCCCTACGCGTTGCTCGGCCATTACCAGCTGTGGCTGTGGATGCTGACTGCCACGGCGGTGGCGCTGGCGGGTCCGGTATTCGCCGGGCGTATCGCGTTCCGGCTCAGCGGCGGAAGCGACATGCGCGATGACCCGGAGCCGATCCGCCGCTATGCCCCATACGTGGCGGCGGTGTTCACGGGCGCGGCTGTGCTGGGGCTCGAGGATTACTTCCACTACATCCTGAGCTCACAGTCTGACCCGATGCTCGTCACCTTCGTCCTCGCGGCGATCGACATGTTCCTGATCGGTCGCTACCGCTGGACGCTCCTGTTCGGCGTACTCGCTGCCCTCGGTCGGCCGGAAGTCTGGCCGTTCCTGGGTCTGTTCATGATCTGGGCCTGGTTCAAGGTGCCGCGCATGCGCTGGATGCTCATCGGCAGCGTGGCCGTGATCGCCTTCATGTGGTTCGGGATCCCGACGATCACCAACGGGCGGCCGAATATCTCTGGCGAGCTGGCCAAGCTGTCTCCTCGGGCGCTTCATCACAACCGCCTGGTCGGGACCTTCGACCGCTTCACGGAACTCCAATACCTGCCGGTGTGGATCACGGCGCTGGTGACTGCGGCGGTCGCGCTCGTGCGCCGCAACCTGGTCGTCGTGGCGCTGGCCGGGGGCGCACTGGCCTGGGTGGTCGTGGAGATCGCGTTCGCCTACCACGGCTGGCCGGCGCTGCCGCGCTACATGTTCGAAGCGGGGGCCGTGGCCGCAGTAGTGGCGGGCGTCGGCGTCGGCTGGGTGTTGCTCGCGGCGCCCCGGATCGGACGAGCGCCGCGCTGGGCTGGGATCGCAGTGGTGGCCGTGCTCGTGGCAACCCTGGTTCCGGGCGCGCTGAGCCGCGCGCGGACCGAGCGCCGCGACCTGCGCCACGAGCGCGGCCGTACCCACCAGATCGCGTTGCTCCAGAGCGCGACCAACCGGTTGGGCGGCTCGCGCCACATCCTCAATTGCGGCCAGCCGGTGACGGACGTCGGCTATGTGAGCACGCTCGCCTGGCTCTATCGCGTCGACGTCGGCTCGGTCGGAGGCCTGCAGCAGCACGTTGAGGCGGCGGAGCTGCGCAACCCGACGCACGCGAAGGTGCTGTTCAAGCCGTTGACCCAGGGCGGGTGGGACGTCCTGCCGTGGCATACGCGGCCCCACCAAGTGGCTCGCTGCGCGGGACTGCACGCGACCTACACGGGCAACGGCGCGCTGATCCGCCGGTGACGTGACCACGACCTGGCAACGGTCGAGTCCGGCGCCGGCCGAGGCCGGACGTGGGGGCCGCGGGGAAGGCGTCCGCCGGCATACGCCGCTGATGCTCGCGCTCGGGTGCGCGGTGGCCTTGCTCGTGATCTCGACCGCGATCCTCCTATGGGCCCGCACCCGACCGGGATTCGATCCTTACGGCTGGCTGGTGTGGGGGCAACAGACGGTGGCCGGCAGCCTCAACACCAACGCCGCTCCCTCGTGGAAGCCGCTCCCCTACCTGTTCACCGCGCCCTACGGCCTGTTCGGCCACTACCAGCTGTGGCTGTGGATGATCACCTCACTGGCCGTTTCGCTCGGCGGCGCGGTGTTCGCCGGCCGGATCGCCTTTCGACTGACTGGCGCCGGTCCGGAACGTCGCTACGCCGGCTATGCGGCGGCGCTCTTCGCGGGCCTCGGGCTGCTCGGCATCAGCGACTACTGGCACTACATGCTGAGTGCGCAGTCGGATCCGATGATCGTCACACTCTGCCTCGGCGCGATCGACTGCCACCTGAGTGGGCGGCCGCGCTGGGCGTTCGTGTGCGGAGCGCTGGCGGCCCTGGGGAGGCCCGAGGTCTGGCTGTTCCTCGGCCTGTACTCGATATGGGCCTGGCGCGCGATCCCCTCGATGCGCTGGCTGATCGTCACCGGGATCGCGCTCGTGGTGTTGCTGTGGTTCGGGATCCCAGCACTCACCTCGCGTAGCCCGTTCGTGGCGGGCTCGAACGCGCTGGGATCAGGGCGCCGGCTCCGCAGCGACCGGGTGTTCGGCACGATCGGCCGCTTCCTCGACCTAAGCCCGAGCGTGGTCGAGTTGATTGCGTTGCTCGCGGTGGCTCTGGCCGTCGTTCGCCGGGACCGGGTCACCCTGGTGCTCGCGGCGGGAGCGTGTGTTTGGGTGATCGTCGAGATCGCCTTCTCGCTGCACGGCTGGCCCGGACTCGCTCGCTACATGTTCGTGCCGGCGGCCGTGGTCATCGCGCTGGCGGGGGTGGCGGTCGGCCGCCTGCTCGCCGAGATGTCCCGGATCTCGAGCCTGGCGACTTGGCTGGGGATTGCCCTGGTCATCGTGGTTGTGGGTGCCCTCGTGCCCACTGCGGTGTCGCACGCGCGCGCTGCGCACCGCGACATCCGTGCCCAACGGGTCCGCACCGCCCAGATTGGGAAGCTGTCGAGCGTCGTCGCACGCCTCGGCGGACCGCCGCGCCTCAAACCTTGTGGCGAACCGCTCACTCGGCTGGAGTACCAGACGGTTTTGGCCTGGACCCTTCACCTCAACGTCGCGAGCGTGGGCTACAAGTACGCGCCGGCGGTTGCCGGCGGACGGCCGATCGTCCTGTTCACGCCGCGCGCGGATGGGGGATGGCGCGTTCAGGCGCTACATCAGCGGCTGCCGGGCTGCCGTTCGCTCCCGCGGTAGTGACCTAGCGGTCGGGCCGCTGGGGGTACACCTCATCGATCGTCGTCAGAGCCACGAACGGTGCGCCGGCGGCCGCTTCGATGGCCTCGCGTCCTCCGGCCAGTCGGTCGCAGATCGCGAGGACGCCGCAGATCCGGTGGCCCTCCTGTCTGAGGGCCTCCAGGGCACCAAGGGTGGACCCGCCCGTCGTCACCACGTCCTCGACGAGCATGCATCGCTCGTCCGCAGTCAGCAATGGCCCCTCGATGCGCCGAGCGAGCCCGTGGGTCTTGACCTCCTTGCGCACGAAGAAGGCCTTCACGTCTGCTCCGCCGGCCAGGGCGGCGCAGGCGATCGGGTCGGCACCCATGGTCATGCCGCCGACTGCCGTTGCGTTCCACGCGCGGGCCTGGTCGGCTACGAGCTCGGACAGGGCCAGGAAGCCGGGCGGGCGGAGCACTGCGCGCTTGGCGTCCACCAGGTACTGCGCCGTGCGCCCGCTGGTCAGAACCACCTCGCCGATCACCAGCGCGTGATCGCGGAGCTCGGCGAGCAGCCGCTCGCGCGCGCTCGTCTGCATGCCTAGTCCCATCGGCGGAGCCTCATGCTAGCCGCGGAGTGGCCGGCGGACGCGCGTAGCCTCAGTAGTACACGTCGACCCAGTCGCCGATCTTCAGCCAGTTGTAGATCGAGATCGCGTCGACGATCGGTACGCGCATGCAGCCGTGGCTAGCGGGATAGTCGGGCGCGGGGTTGTAGCCGTGGATGGCGTAGCCGGTGTAGAAGAAGTTGGAGTAGTACATCCCGTCGGGCAGGTACCCGGGGACTTTCGAGTACACGCGGAAGTCGCCGAGGATCGTCGGCGTCGAGGGCTTACCTGAACTCGTCGGGTAGATGCTGACGACGCGCGAACCGTCGGCCAATGCGACCAGCTGCAGCGACAGATCGCCTTCGGCGTGCCGGCCATGCCTCGGGAAGCGCACCTTGAACTCGCCGAAGCCGTCCAGCAGATAGCTGATCGTGCGGCCGTCGAGGGTCTGGTACGTGCCCCAATGCAGCAGCCGGTGGTAGGCATCGAGGGCGAGGCCGGTGCCCGCGTCGTACACGCCGGTCTGCGGGATGTAGAAGTGCAGTGCGGCCAGCCGCTGCTGGATCAGCTCCATGAACGGACCCCTCGATCCAAAGCCAACGCGCTCGTCGAGCGCAGCGAAGCTGCGGCGCGCCAGCAGGCCCCCGAGCGTGCCGGTCCGCTTGTGCCCTGCTTGCACCGTCACCCTACCGGCGCCGGGGCTCGACATGCTGACGGTGAACGTGCCGTAGCGGCCACGGGGGTCGCGCCTGATGCTCAGCCGGTCGCGCTTGAATTCCTTGCCGCCTGCGAACGCCTTGACCAGAACCGTCTGACCGGGAACGTACGGGCGGACGACGCCCTGCACGTGCACGGTCCGGCCCGGCACCGTGACGAGCTGGCCTCCGACTAGGAACGCGTCGGGCACAGACAGTTGGATCGTGCCGTGCGCCGGCTGGGTGGGCGCGGACGCGGCACTCGCCGGCGCCGCGGAAATCACGGCTATCGCCGCAACCGATGCGGCGGCGGCGGTGACCCGGCCGGCGTGCACCCCCAGCATGCCAGAAAGTAAATCATGGGCGACAACTCGGTCAGACCGTGGATCGCCGTGGCGGGTCGGCCTGACGGTCGGCCCGCGGGGTCGCGGGGGTCGGTGGGCGGTCGCGCACGGCCGGCGTCAGTCGCGCGCGGCGGCGGGTTATGGGCGCCGGCGGCCGGTCATGGGCGCCGGCGGGCGCCCAGCGAATCGCCGGCGTCAGGTCGCCGGCGCCGGCTTGTCCTCGGCCAGCGGCAGCGTCAGCGCGGCGATCAGCGCCACCGATCCCACCGCCAGCGCGAGCACGTCGCCGGCAGCCCAGTGCAGCTGGGCGATCCCCAGGGCCAGTGAGTTGTTCACCGAGTGCAGGGCCATGCACGGATACAGCGAACGGGTCCGCCAGCGCACGAGGCACAGGACGAAGCCGAAGAGGGCAAGCGGGATGAGGTAGCGGGCGCTGGTGGAACCAGCGTGGACGAGGCCGAACAGGATTCCGGTGACGATCGCCGCCGCCCAGGTCCCGAGATCGTGACCGCGCACCTTGACGTGCCAGCGGCGCAGCGCGCCGAAGATGAAGCCGCGGAAGAAGAACTCCTCGGCCACCGGCGCCACGACGCAGACGAACGCGGCAGCGCCGATGAGCGCGGCGGTGCTCTGTCCGATCCCGAGGCCCCGCGGCAGCTTCTCGTTCCCGTGCAGCCCGAAGATCGCCTGGTAGAGCGCGGTCAGCACGTAGTAGGACGCGCCGGCCGCGAGGAACACCCCGATGGCCAGACGCGGGGCGACGCGGCGATAACCGAAATCCGACGGCTTGACGCGGCGGTGCAGGCCCGCGAGGTAGAGCGCCGCCACCACGAAGGAAAGGTCGAACACGATGTCGCCGACGATGTTGACGGCCGGAGTGTCGGTGCTCGATCCTGCCGCGCGGCCGATGCCGGCGACTGCGGTGGTGGCGAGCACACCCACCAACAGCCCTACGGCAAACGCCGCTGGCACCGTCCAGATCGGCCATGGCACGTCATCGGATCGGTCCCTCTTAGTCTCCGGCTCTGGACCCGGCGGGAGGGTCGCGTTGGATGAGCTCACCTGAGGTGGGGGAACGCTCGGCATGCTTGCCAGACTTTAGGGGCGCTCGCCCTCCTGACCGCGCGAACGCCGTTTCGGGGCGGGGGTGTCGCCGGCCGCTGCGGGCGCCGACATGCGCCGGGGCGCGCTCACGCCGGCGCCGGCGTGATCACCTCGGACAGGCTCGACACCGTGCGCACGCCCGGAACGGGAGGCCCGCCACCGCGCCGGATGAGGACCGGCTCGATGCCCGCCGCACGCGCCCCGGCGACGTCCTCGGCGAGACTGTCGCCGACGTGAATCGCCTGGTCGGGGCCAACCCTGGCCAGCGCCAACGCCTGCTCGAAGATCGCCGCCGCCGGCTTGCGCGCACCCACCACCGCCGAGGTGAGGATCCCGTTAAGCAGCGGCTCGAGCTCGAGCCCACGCAGGACGCCGACCAGCGAGACGTCCCAGTTGCTGACCACGACGAGCCGCTGGCCTCGTGCCCGCGCTGCCTGAAGCGCGGACCGGGCGTCGGGGTACGCGCGGAAGCGCAGGGACGCCAGCAGAGCATCGACCAGCGGGTCGAGCTCGAGCCGGCCAGCGAGTCCCTCGGGCAGGGCCGAACGCAGGACGTCGGCGCAGCGCCGTCGCAGCGCGGCGAGACCCGCCGAGTCGCGACCCTCGTCGAGGTGCGCGCGGTAGTACGCGATCTCGGCGGCGATTGCGCGCGCCGCCTCAGCCTCGCTGACATCGACTCCGAACCGTGTCGCCAGCTCGGACCGCAGGTGGGGAGCGGGCGGCTCGAGGGCAACCAGGGTCCCGAGGGCATCGAGCAGGATGGCGGCCGGCGCGGGCGCGGTGTCGGGCATGCGGCGGCGAGTCTGCCAGCCCGGAGGCCATCGCACGCGTGACACGAGCAGCCGTGGAGCAGGAGCCCGTACCGGCGGCCCGAAAAAGCGTGGCAGCTAAACTGGCCGGTCAGTTTCGGTGCCGAGATGGCCCCCGCGCGCCGAAAACGCCCCGCCGGAGCCCCCGACATGAGTCGACGCGAACGACAGCGCCGCCGCAGGCACAATCACGGACATCCCGTCGGCAGGGTGCTGCTCATGACCGGCATCCTGATCGTGTGCGCTGCGGCGATCGGCGCGCTGCTGGCCGTCGGGTGGGTGGTGGCGGTGGCGGATTCAGCGCCCAACCTCAGCCAGTTGCAAGCACGGCATGCCAACCCGCCCACCGAGATCTTCGCCTCAGACGGCTCGCTGCTCGGCTACGTACGCACGAACACGGTGTTCAACCACGTATCGCCGAACGTGATCCCGAAGCGGCTCAAGCAGGCGACCATTGCGATCGAGGACCGGCGCTTCTACCAGCACGGGGCGCTCGACTACCAGGGCATTCTGCGCGCCGGAGTCAAAGACCTGCTCGGGCAGGGCAACTCACTTCAGGGCGCATCCACGTTGACCATGCAGCTGGTCAACCAGACCTACATCCCTGAGAGCTATCGCCGGCACCGCGACCTCAAGTACAAGATCGCGCAGGCAAAGCTGGCCCTGCAGCTCGAAAACAAGCATTCCAAGGACTGGATCCTGAACCAGTACCTGAACAGCGTCCCGTACGGGACGACCAACGGCGAGGAGGCGATCGGCGTCGGCGCAGCGGCGGTGATGTTCTTCAACAAGCCGGTGTGGAAGCTGAACCTGGCGCAGATGTCGCTGCTGGCCGGGCTGCCCCAGTCACCCACGCAGTACAACCCGACGGTCGACTCGAAGCTCGCCAAGCGCCGCCGCAACGCCGTGCTCCAGTCGATGGTGCAGTCGCATTACATCCCCCAGGGGCTGGCCGACGCGGTGATGAAGCAGCCGCTCCAGATCCACCCGAACGTGCGCTTCATCCAGCACAGCCAGCCGTACATCTTCGACTACATCCAGCAGCAGCTGGTCAAGAAGTTCGGCCTGAACACCGTCCAGGACGGCGGGCTCAAGGTCTATACGACGATCGACCTGAAGAAGCAGCAGGAGGCTGAGGACGCGATCCACGCGCACGAGGGCGGACCGATCCTCACCGCCCAGCCGGCCGCCGCGTTGGCCAGCGTCGATCCGAGCAATGGCCACATTCTGGCCATCGCCTCCTCGGCCACCTACGACCAGACCAAGTTCGACTACCCCGTGCAGGCCGAACGGCAGACCGGCTCGGCGTTCAAGGTGTTCGCGCTGATGACGCTCATCCACGACTACGACGGCGATCCCGACAAGACGTACTACACGTCCAAGTTCCTGCCGGCCGGATGGCTGTCGGCCGATCCGACCTGGTCGGTCCACACGGCCGAGGAGACCTACCAGGGGACGATCAACATCACCCACGCGACCACTGTCTCCGACAACACGGTGTTTGCTCAGCTCGCCGCTGACCTGGGTTGGACCAAGCTCGACGCAACCGCGCGCGCGATGGGCATCACGTCGCCGCTCGATGCCTTCCCGTCCGAGGTAATCGGTGGGCTGCACAACTGCTGCACGATGCTCGAGATGGCGGACGCCTACGCCACGCTGGGCAACGCCGGCACGCACGTCCCGCCGACGATCATCAGCCAGGTCGTGTTCCCCAACGGCAAGACCGTCAATGTGGGCGATCCGCCTCACACACAAGTGTTCACCGATGGCGAGGCGTACGCCGCCACCCAGGTCCTCAAGACCGTGATCCAGAGCGGGACGGGGACCGCCGCCGACTACGGCTGCCCGGCGGCGGGTAAGACCGGGACGGCGGAAAATCTCGCCAACGCCTGGTTCGTCGGGTACTCGCCCAAGCTGTCGACCGCGGTCTGGGTGGGTTATCCA
>JAFAZZ010000163.1 GCA_019239375.1 Solirubrobacterales bacterium
CATCTACCTGGAGGCGGCGCGCAGGCTGGGGGCCGACCCGGCACGCTCCGCCGCGGTCGAGGACTCGACCAACGGCCTGCGGGCGGCGGCGGCCGCGGGCATGCTCGTCGTGGCGCTGCCGAACCGTGAGTTCCCTCCGACGGACGATGCGCTCGGGTTGGCCTCGTTCGTCCTCGGCTCGCTTAAGGAGCTGAGGCCGGAGGCGCTGGAGAGCCGGTAACGTGGTCTGATGGCGGATCGCCACAAGCGCCTATCGTTGCTCGCGGCGATCATGGGCTCGTTCGTGGCCGGGCTCGACGCCACCGCGGTCAACGTGGCGTTGCCGGCGATCCGGGCCGATCTGGGCGGCGGCCTGGCGGGCCAGCAATGGGTGTCGAACGCCTACCTGCTCGCGCTCGGCTCCCTCATCCTGATCGGCGGCTCGCTGGGCGACGTGTTCGGCGAGCGGCGGGTGTTCTCGATCGGCGTCGGCGGATTCGGATTGGTTTCGCTCCTGTGCGCTGTCGCGCCCAGCATTGAATTTCTGATCGCCTGCCGCGCGCTCCAGGGCGCGTTCGGCGCGCTCCTCATGCCGAGCTCGCTGGCCGTGATCGTGGCCACATTCCCGCGCGAGGAGCGGGGCGCGGCGATCGGCTCGTGGACGGCGTGGTCGGGAATCGCCACCGTGATCGGGCCGCTCGCCGGCGGCTACCTGGTCGACGCGGTGTCGTGGCGGCTGATCTTTGTCATCAACGTCCCGTTCGTGATCGCGACCCTGATGCTCGTATCGCTGGCCGTGCCGGCGCGCACGGACCATGTGCGGCACGGTCAGGTGGACTGGCTCGGCGCCGGGCTGACGTTCTTGGGCCTCGCCGGGCCCGTGCTCGCGCTGATCCGCCAGCCGGTGGTGGGCTGGGGCAGCCCCCAGGTATGGGGGCCCCTGATCGGGGGCTTCGCGCTGCTCGGCGTGTTCATCTACCACGAGGCACACACGCGGTCGCCAATGCTGCCTCTCGGCCTGTTCAAGCGGCGGAACTTCGCCATCGGGAATGTGCAGACGTTCACCATGTACGGCGGGCTCGGCATCGTGTTCTTCATGCTGGTGCTCTACCTCCAGGAGGTCGCTGGATACAGCGCGCTGGCCGCGGGGTTCGCGCTCCTGCCCTCGACCGTCATCATGTTCCTGTTCTCGAAGCGCGTGGGGCGTCTGGCCGACCGCCTCGGGCCCCGCCTGTTCATGGGGCTCGGGCCGCTGACCGCGGCGGTCGGAGTTGCGCTGATGCTCCGCCTGGGCGCCCACGTGAACTACTTGACGGATCTGTTCCCAGCGCTCGTGGTGTTCTCGGCCGGGCTCACCGCCACAGTGGCGCCGCTGACCGCAACGGTGCTCTCCGACGCGGACGAGGCCAACGCCGGGATCGCCTCCGGGGTCAACAACGCCATCGCGCGCATCGCCGGGCTGATCGCGATCGCTGGGGTGGGTGCCGTCATCTCCGCGCAATTCAGAACGACCCTCGCCGACCGCCTGGCCGGGATCACGCTCTCGCCAGCCGCGCGCGCCGCGGTGAGCCAGGCGCGCCAGCAGACGCTCGCCCGGGTCGATCCGGCGCGCGCTGGCGTGGCGGTCGCGCACGCGGTGCAAACGGCCTCGGTTCATGCGTTCCACGTCGGGGTCGGGATCTCCGCGGTGCTCGTCGCCCTCGGCGGCGCGCTCGGCCTGGCCGGCATCCGCAATCCGCGTCGCGCGGTGCGCTGCGAGGACTGCGCCGGCGGCCAGCTCGCCGGTCAGCCGCTCGACGCGGCACACGAGCGGGCCCGAGCGCGGCAGCGAGCGAGGGCCCGGGCGCCTCAGACGGCGGCGTGACCGGTGCCTTCGCGCAACGCGTCGGCCGGCTGCGCCTGTGGCGCTCGGGTCATCGGGGCGGGCGCCGTCCTGCGCACCCTGCGAAAGCGCATCGCGCGCAATTCGACCAGCGCGTAGGAGTGGGCGTCGAACGTGCGGCAATCCTCGACCAGCACCATCACCGAGCGGCCGTCGTCGAAGCGCGAGAGCACGCGCAGAAGGCGATGGCCGTCGGTGAGGTAGCGGCCTGGGGCGAGGGCGCGGGAGCCAATCAGGCGACGCAGGGAGAACGGCATGCCAAGCGCGAGTCTCTCCGACCGTCGAGGACGCCGCAACCGCCGAGACTACGGATCGTGTCACCGCAGGCAGCCGCGAGCGGGAAGGTCCGCGGCCGTCGGGCAGACCCCGACGGGACTCGCGACACTTGGCGGTCATGACCAGCCAAAGCCCCCGCCTCAGCCGCATCCGGGTCCGCGACTGCATGCACCACGGCATGCTGACCTGCGGGCCCGATGATCCCCTCCGCGACGTGGCCGCCTTGATGGCCAACCACCGCGTCCACGCCGTGCTAATCAGCGACCGCCCGGGCGGCCGTCCGCTCGGCGTGGTGCATGACCTCGACGTGGCCGCCGCAGTCGCCCGGGGCGAGGAAGAGGCCAGCGCGCGGACGGCCGCCGGCGGCGAGCCGATGACCATCTCCTCCGATGCGCCGGTGCAGGACGCGGCCCGGCTGATGAGCGAGCACCGCGTCTCGCATCTGCTGGTGGTCGAGGGCGCGAGCGGCTACCCGGCCGGCGTCGTCTCGACACTCGATGTGGCAAGCGCGTTCGCCGGTCGTTGAGCGAGCTGCCATAGCGGACCGGTCCACAAGTCCGCGCGGCCAGTCGAGCGGCTGCTGGCGGCTAAGCGCCGTCTCACCGCTCGCTTAGCCCGGACTTGGAGGTCGGCGGACAATCGTCGCCAGTGGCGTCTCGGGTTGTCATGGCGGTGTTGATCGCCCTCGTCGTGACCGCGTGCGGCGGTGGGTCGGGGACGAGCCGGCGCGCTCCGCCTACCGTGACCAATCAGGTCTCCTCGACCGGCGCGCCGCCGACGACCGCCGCGCGCGGATCGACCATGGGTTCTGCGCCGACCGCACCGCGCACGCCTCCGCCGCCCGCGTATCCCCGCGTGGTGAGGTCTGGGCTGGGGGCAACGGGCGGCGGCTTTCACCCGGTCGTGACGTGGCTCGGCCGGCCAGCAGCTTGGATCTCCCACCCCGGCGCCGGGGTCACCCTGCTGTCGATCGATCAGCGACTCCTCGACTTGCACCTTCATTCCGGCACCGTCGACGCCGGGACGGACGGCTGGCGCTTCGGCCCGACGGTCGCCGGGCTCGAGCGCCAGCGCCTGGTTGCCGCGTTCAACGGCGGCTTCAGGCTGTCGGTTGGAGTGGGCGGGTTTGCCTCCTACGGTCATGTAGCCGTGCCCTTGCGCGACGGGCTGGGCTCGATCGTGACCTACGCCGACGGCACCACGAACATCGGTGCTTGGCGGGCCGGCGTGCCGGCCCGCGGCCGGCCAGTCGTCTCGGTGCGCCAGAACCTGCCGCTGCTTCTCGACCACGGAAATCTGGCGCCGACGGTCGACTGCGTTTCCTGTTGGGGGGCGACGCTTGGCGGGGTGAGCGATCCCGCCCGGTCCGCGCTTGGCATCACCGCCGGCGGCCGGTTGATCTGGGCCGGGGGCGAGCACCTGACGGTCGCTCAGCTAGCCGGCGCGCTGGCCGCCGCGCGCGTTGCGCGGGCGGTCGAGCTGGACATCAATCCCGAATGGGTCGCAGGTTACGTTTACGGGCATCGCGAGGGGCA
>JAFAZZ010000207.1 GCA_019239375.1 Solirubrobacterales bacterium
GACCGGCACCGGCGTGGGCCTCTGCTTCCCCGCCCTGATGGGGCTGGCGATGTCGGGCGCGACGCCGAGCGACGCCGGCCTGGCCTCGGGCCTGGTCAACACCGCCGCGCAGGTCGGCGGGGCGCTGGGCCTGGCGGTCCTGGCGACCGTGTCCACCTCGCGCAGCAACCACCGGGCGCACGCCGGCACGGCGCACGCGCAGGCGCTGACCAGCGGGTACCACCTGGCGTTCCTCATCGCCGCGGGCCTGGTCGCCGCCGCGATCGTGGTCGCCGCGGTGGTCGTGCAGTCCGAGAAACGCGCGGGCGCGGCGACGGCGCGGGCCAGCGAGCTCGCCTACGAGAGCTGCTGAATCAGGCGCTCGAGAGCGGCCAGGTCGAGCCGGCTTGTGCGCCGCTCGCCGCCGCGAAGAGCGTCGGCGTCGTCGCCACCCCTGCCTTCCACCCCACCCGGAAGTCGTCTCGGACGCGGTCACGCACCACGTCCGAGCGTCTGTCGGCCTCGAAACGTCCAGGCCCGGGCGCTCGGCGCGTGTCCACAGGTGCGGGTCCTCAAGCCGGCCCTGGTCGGCGAACAGCGCGTCGTGCACCGCCAAGAACGCGTCCTGACGCGCTGCCGCCTCGGCTGGCGACCGCCCGGCCGAGCGACAGCCAGGCGCCGCCGTGGCCCGCGACATCGACCAGGTCGGCTGTCGCCTGAGGCCACCGCGATCTCACGGAAGCAGGTGCGAGCGAGGTACAGGTCCTGGCCCCATACGTCGTTGTGACGCCGCGTCGCACGGTTCTCATCGGGGGCAACCTGCGGAGCACCTGGGGTTAGGTTCGCTTGACGCTGGCTCTTTGTGAGCTGGTGTACCGGTAGAGCCCGGCTGCAGCGATAAGGGTGAGGGCGGGCAGGGTGAGCAGACCGGCGCGTAGGCCGACGGCTTGGGCGATCGCTCCCGCGGCGAGCGGCCCACCAATCTGGCCGATCGACGCGACACCCAAGACCTGACCGAGGGCGCCGTCTGCGCCGCGCGAGCTGGCCTTGACGTGTAGCGCGGAGGTGAGCGGGAACATCGCCCCGATCCCGATCCCGGATATCACGATGCCCACTGCGGCCACGGCAGCGTCTGTCGCGCTCAGGAGGACGGGCAGCCCGAGCAATGTGATGCCGAGCGAGGCGGCGAGCAACCGTTCGGAGATGACGCGCCGCGCCAAACGGCTGGCCAGCAGCCGCCCGGCCAGGCTCGAGGCGTACAAACCGCTGACCGCTGCCACCGCCGCGTCTCGGGCCAGGCCGATGTCGTCATTCAGATAGCTGGCCAGCCAGAAGCTGAGCGTGAACTCGAGCCCCACGATGGCGATGACCACGATGAGCGTCGGCTGCAGCCAACGGCGAGCGGCCTCGTCGTTCGTGCTCCCCGCCGCTTGGGTGTGATCCTCAGCGGGTGGCGGCATCCGCGCTTGCCACACCCAGAGGGCCGCCACGCCGGTAATGCCAGCGCCAAGCACGAAGGCAAAACGCCAGCTCAGGGCGGTGGCAGCGAGTGAGCCGATCAGCAGCGGGGTGACGATCCCCGCGAGACTGACCGATACCTCTCCCTCGCTCATCGCTACCGCGCGACGGCTGCCGTGGATGTCGGCGAGCACCGCCCACAGCCGGATCAGCGCCGAGGTACCGAGCAGGCTCATCAGACCGGCGGCAGTAATCGTGATCGCAGGCGTCGCGCCATAACCAACCGCCAGCCCGACGAGCGCCGCTCCGCTCAAGCCGGCGGCGATCGCCGTGGCTCGGCTGGGCCGACGCAACCCGCGCGCCGCGACCAGGCCTGCGAGGCCTCCGCCGATCGCGTAGGCGGCCTGATGAAGCGCCCCCGCCAAATAAGGGATGTGCTCGACCGCGCGGAGGTAGGGCAGCGCCGGCCCCAACACCGCATTCAGAAACCCGAAGGCGAAGAGCGCGCCGAACGCCGCCCAGGTCTTCCCGTCGCGCCGGTAGCGCTCCTCCAACCCACGGTCTCTGGGACGGGATCCCCTACGCCTGTCCGCGACCGCCGCGCGAGTCGGTGAGATCGCGCTCGGATTCGCGTTCGAGGTCACGGTGGTCGGCGCTGTGTAACGATACACATGTGCCGGGTGATGCCCAGCATCCGCGGCCGTAAACATGTATCCGTTGATGCCCAACACGCGCCGTCCGACCATGGCCCAGGTCGCCCACGTAGCTGGGGTCTCGGTGATGACCGTCTCCTACGCGTATTCCCAGCCCGAACGGGTCTCGCCCGAGGCGGCGGCCAAGGTCCGCGCGGCCGCGACCAAGCTCGGCTACCCCGGCCCTCACCCCGCGGCTCGTTCGCTGCGGCGAGGCCGGGTCGGGAGCCTCGGTTTGGTGCTCGGCGAGCGGCTGGCCTACGCCTTTGACGATCCCCAAGCGGCCCGGTTTCTCGCCGGGGTGGCCGAGGTGTGCGCCGCCGAAGCGGTCGGGCTTACGCTGGTGCCCACCTCAGGCGAGGACAGCGACGCGACTCGCGTCGCCGACGCCGCCGTCGACGGGTTCGTCGTCTGGACCACCACAGAGTCGGACCCCGTTCTCGACGCGGTCATTGCCACCGGGCTGCCGGCGGTCATCCATGCTGGGCCACACCGGCCAGGGCTGCCGGTCGTCGGGATAGACGACCGGGCCGCCGCTGCCGCGATCGGTCACGTGGCCTTCGCCAAAGCACGCTGGCCCGCGGTACTCAGCTTCCCGCTGGACCGCAGCCGCCGCCAGCAGCTGCTGCGCGGACGCAGTCCGGCGCACGCTGCCTTCCCAGTCACTCGCCACCGCTGGCAGGGCTTCACCGACGCCTGGACAAACCTGGGCGGTAGCCTCGACCAACTGCGAATAGCCGTCTGTCCGCACAACAGCGCCGCGCACGGCGAAGCGCTGAGCCGGGAGCTACTCACCTCCGGGCAACCGCCCGACGCGATCGCCGCGATGAGCGACGAACTCGCGCTGGGCGCGCTCCGCGCCGCGGAACAGGCACATATCGCCGTCCCCGACATGCTCTCCATTACCGGATGGGACGACAGCGAAGCCGCCTCCGGCGCTGGGCTCACCACCCTCGCGCAATCACTACGCGACCAAGGCATCCGCTGCGCCCAGCTTGCTCTCGGCAAAGCCACCTCGATGAAAGAGGAAGACCGCACCGACTGGCAAATAATCCACCGTCGCAGCACACGAGCGTCCGCCTCTGGAGTTGACCGCTGACACACCGACGCGCCCAGCCCCGAATCAGCCCTCAGCACCTCTCGCACATCCGGCTGCCGCCCGGGGGACCCGCCGGCTCGGCGGTCCAACTGTGACACACGAACAGGCGCGAGCTCCTGCTTGATGCCAAAAGCAGGTGTCGAGCGCGATCGCGACGACTGATCTGCTCTGCCGAACCGGTGCTCCGGGCCGGCGCTTGGCCGCAACATCAGCCGCCCCGTAGCCGACCGGCCGGGCGAGCTAACGGCGCCGAGGCGATCGATGCGCCGGGCGGCCGCGCCCGGCGCCCTAGAGCGGGCGTCGTGAGCGCGGCCTGGGCGTTTGTTCAAGGGCGCCGGGTCTGCGCCCGCGGGAGATCCAGATGTTCACCCGCGATCCGTTTGCCCAGTATTGGCCTGGGCGGCGGGTGAGGCCGACGACCCGCCCGCGACGAACGAATCGGTCCCATTCGTAATGAACTGCGCCGACTGCACAGTGATTCGCAGTTATTCGGTGCTCGATCGTGGTCAGCATCGTGCCGCCGTAGTGCGGGACCGCGCAAGCGTGCGGGGGGCAGGCGGTGCCGCCATCGACGGAGGCGGTGGAGGAGGCGGTGGCGCGGGGCTGTCGACTGAGTCGGGGATTGCGGACGATCGCGGTCCGAGCGGCGCGCTGCGCGCCCGGCTGCCGATGACGATCGCAGAGTTCCGCGGCTCGCCGCAGGCCCGTCAGCGCTACTGGGCCCGCGCACATATCGGCTGGCGGCGGATCCTCGCCGCGCGGCCCAACGCCGGGCACCGGGCGCTGGCCGCGCTCCAGCAGGCGGGGGTGCTGCGCGCGATCATCACCCAGAACGTCGACGGGCTGCATCAGGCCGCCGGCGCCCGAGACGTCGTGGAGTTACACGGGGCGCTTGACCGGGTCGTGTGCCTGGCCTGCGGCGCGCGCAGCCCCCGACAGGCACTCGATCGGCGGCTGCGGGCCGCCAACCCCGAGCTGGACTGCGACGAGGTCCCGGCCCGCCACCCCGACGGCGACGCTGAGCTCGCCGAAGGGCAGCTCGCGCGGTTTCGCCTGGTGGGCTGTGCCGGCTGCGGAGCCGATTTGCTC
>JAFAZZ010000215.1 GCA_019239375.1 Solirubrobacterales bacterium
CCGGGCGATTGGCCGTGGTCGGATCGAGGTCGAGCGTGCCGAAGACGTCGTTGATCGCTATGCGGGCAGTCTCCCGCCCGGCACGTATCCACGCGGCTATCTCGATCGGCTGCGTGACGAGTGGCGCGCATAGCGCTGGACGCAGACATCGTGATCGCGTTCCTCGACCCCGGGGACGATCAACACGCCACGGCAGTCGCGGAGCTGCGGCCACGATTGGCCGCCGGCGACGAGCTGCTCGCGGCAGCGACGGTATACGCCGAGAGCATCGTGCGGCCGCTGCAGCAACGCACCGACGCAACCGTCGATGAGTTCTTCGACGCAGCCGGGATCTCGATCGTCGCGATCGATCGCGCGATCGCCCGGCGCGCGGCAGTGCTACGAGCCGAACATCAGGCGCTGCGGCTCCCGGACGCGATGTCGCTTGCGGTGGCGATTGTGACCGACTCGGCGCTGCTCACGCTCGACAAGAGCCTGCGGCAGATCGCCCGGCGCGTTCAGCCGTCACCCTGACCCGGACATCGGGCGTCAAGCCATGCGCTATCACAGCGAGAATCCATGCGCTATGACAGCCCCGGCGCTGCGCAGGCCAAGCTGCGCAAGACGCGCGGTGAGGACCGCAGTCAGATCAGCGATCTCGCCCTCGAGATCGTTCGTCGCGCGTGCAGAGGAGGTCTCGCCTCAGCAGGGTCGCGTTTCCGCGAGCCAGTCGCTTCCACATCCGCGCTCTGCGCTCAGATCGCCCTAGACCTAGAGCGTGACCTCGGCGCGGTCGTCGGGACTGCTGCCTGGATCGAGGACCCAATGCTGCGACACGGTGGCCCGATAGAGCCGATACGGCGCCGGAGCCAGCATGTCCTCCAACGCCCAGCGGCGGGTCAGACCCTGTGCCTGGCTGACGGCGTCAAAGAAGGCGACGTCGCGTTCGAGAGCCGCGCCCGACAATTCCTCGGCGCGCGCCGACATGTACACCGCCCGAGCGCTGCCCACCGCGACCCGGGAGTCGAAGATCACGATGCTTACCTCCGGGCGCGCCCCGACGTTCCGAGAATGCCTGCGCTCGGGCGCCGAGACCCAGATGAACCGCCGGTGATCGGCGTGCGCGAACCACACCGGGGTCACCCACGGCACGCCATCTTCGTCGGCGGTGCCGAGCACCATGTAGCGGTTCGACTCGATGATCGCCCGCGCCATGTCGCTGAAGTCGGCCATCGCTTCTAGCGGCGTACCTTGAACCTCAGATGCAGCACCCGGTCGCCCCGGATGACCACGTCGGGATCCTCCAGTAGGTGCTGACCATCGATGTTGCCGAAATACCGTTTGCCGGACCCGAAGACCACCGGCACGACGTCCATTGCCACCTCGTCCACGAGGCCCGCCGCGAGGATCTGTCCGCCCACCTGGCCAGCGTTCACCGCGATGACTCGCGCTCCGGCGAGCTCCTGCGCCTTTTCGATCGCAGCGGTCACGTCGTCGACGAAATGGTATGAGGCCTCGGGGTGCCAGCCCTCAGGCTTGGGCCGGTGGGACACGACCACGACGTGGTCGCCGGCGGGTGGTTGACCCTCCCAGCCGTTGACCAGGTCAAACAGCTTGCGGCCCATTACGATCGTGCCGATCGCCTCCCACATCTGCCGGACGTACTCTGCCGACGCACGAGAGACCTTGAAGGGGCTTTCAGTGCCCGAGTGGTCGTAGCCCTCGTCGCGGTCTTCTCTGATCGGGGTGTCGCCGTCGTAGTACCAATCGTGGAGTGGCCCGACATCGTCGTTCTCGTTGGCGATGAAGCCGTCCACCGACACCACGTTGTGCATGATCACAGTGCCCACAGGTCTCCTCGAATCGGATTGCGCATTCGACCCCGATCTTGCCGAGCCGAGGGGCGACTGTCTTGTAGAAAATCAATCAGCTGGTATCGGGCCGCGGTCCGGCGCAAAGCCAGGCTCGGCCGGGAAACGGTGGCGTAAGGCAAGGTAGCCGGTCGGGGTGTGGCCGGTGAAGTCTCTGAACTCCTTGGCGAAGTGCGCTTGGTCGAAGTAGCCCGCCCCGTGAGCCAGGTCC
>JAFAZZ010000269.1 GCA_019239375.1 Solirubrobacterales bacterium
TGTCCGGGTTGGCGAAGTTGATGATCCCGAACGTGGGCGAGTCCTCGCGCCATGCTTCGACGAACGCCCGCGCCGCCTCGGGCGCGCTCATCTCCGGCTTGTGATCATAGGTCGGCACGTCGCGGGGCGAGGGCACCAGTTCCCGCCGCTCGCCCGCGAACGGCTCCTCCTCGCCGCAACTGAAAAAGTACGTGACGTGGGCGTACTTCTCCGTCTCAGCCACGTGCAGTTGTCGCACCGTGCGCTTGGCTAGGACGCGCGGAAGGGTCACCGCGGGGCGCTCGGGCGGGAACGCCACCGGGTAAACCCAGTCCTCCTCGTATTGGGTCATCGTGGCGTAGCGCTCGACGACGGACGCGCCGCCCCGATCGAACTCGCCAAAGCCGGGTTCGGCCAGTGCGCGCGTGAGCTGGCGCATCCGGTCTGGGCGGAAGTTGAACGCCAACACCGAGTCGCCCGGGCGGATGCACGCTTCCCCGTCGCCCACCACGACCGGGGTGATGAACTCGTCGGTCTCCTCGCGCTCGTAAGCCTGCTTGACCGCCTGCACCGCCGACGCCGCGCGGTGCTCGGCGCTCCCGTGTACCAGCAGGTCATACGCCCGCTGCGTCCGGTCCCAGCGCCGGTCGCGATCCATCGCCCAGTACCGTCCCACCACCGAGCCGATGCGGCCCGCGCCGGCGTCCGCCATCCAGCCCTCCACCGTCTCCAGATAGCCGGCGCCCGAATGCGGGAGCGTGTCGCGCCCGTCGGTGAAGGCGTGCAGCACCAGATCCTCGACCTCCAGCGAAGCGCCGAGGCGGATCAGGGCCTGCAGATGCGCCCAGCCCGAATGCACGCCGCCGTCCGACGCCAGCCCGATCAGGTGGACCCGCTCGGCCTCTGAGAAGGCGTCGCGCAGGACGCGGTTCGCGGAAAACTTTCCGGTGCCGGCGGCCTCGTCGATCCGCGTCAGGTCCTGCATCACCACTGCGCCGGCGCCCAGGTTCATGTGGCCGACTTCGGAGTTGCCCATCTGGCCTTCGGGCAGCCCCACGGCCCGGCCGCAGGCGATCAGTTGGGAATGCGGATAGCTCGACCACAGCTCGTCGAACACCGGCGTGTCGGCCAGGGAGATCGCGTTGCCGGGACTGTCGGGGGCGATTCCCCAGCCGTCCAGCACGACCAGGACGCAAGCCCTGGCCGGCAGCGCATCCGGCCCCGGCGCGAGCGCCATCAGGACGAGGCGGCCGCGTCGGCGATAGCGGCGAACGATTCGGGATCGAGGCTCCCGCCGCCCACTAGCGCGCCGTCGATGTCCGGCAGGCACAGCAGCTCGCCGCAGTTCTCCGACTTGACGCTACCGCCGTACAGGACGCGGGTGCGCTCGGCCTGCTCGCGCGAGCGGTCCGCCACCAGCGCCCGGACGAAGGCGATCGCCTCCTGGGCTCGCTCGGGAGTGGCGACGCGCCCAGACCCGATCGCCCAGATCGGCTCGTACGCGATCACGACCTCCCCCAGACGTCCGGTCTCCACCCGGGCCAGGTCCTCCTGGACCTGGTGGCGGAGCTTGCGTTCGGTGTCGCCCGCCTCGCGCTCCTCCTCGGTCTCGCCCACGCACAGGATCGGGACAAGCCCGGCCTCGAGCGCCGCCGGGACCTTGAGCTGGAGCGCGCGATCCGTCTCACCGAACATCTGGCGCCGCTCGGAGTGCCCCAGGATCACGCCGTGCACCCCCACCTCCACCAACATCGGGGCTGATACCTCGCCGGTGAACGCGCCCTCGGGCGCATGGTGCATGTTTTGGGCGTAGACCTGCACGGGAGAGCCGCGCGCAGAGTCGACCAGCGCCTGCAGCGCCAGGTAGGGCGGGCACACCGCCACATCGACGCCCTGCAGGCTCGAGACGCGCGGCAGCAGCGCCGCGATGAACGCCTCAGCCTGGCTGACGGTCTTGTACATCTTCCAGTTGCCGGCGATCAGCGGGGTGCGCCGGTTCCCGGTCGCGCTCATCTCAAGGCCTCCACCCCGGGCAGCTGCTTGCCCTCGATCAGCTCGAGGGTGGCCCCGCCGCCGGTCGAGAGGTGGGTGACCTCCCCGTCGAGGCCGAACTGGCGTAGCGCAGCCGCCGAGTCGCCGCCCCCGACCACGGTCGTGCCGGACGCCAGGGCCACCGCATGCGCCACTGCGGAGGTGCCCGACGCGAACGGCGGGAGCTCGAATGCCCCCATCGGCCCGTTCCAGAACACGGTCCCGGCTTGCGCAATCACGTCGGCATATGTGTCTCTCGTTTGCTGGCCGATGTCCAGCCCCATCCACCCATCGGGCACATCGACTCCGTCGATCTCCCGGACGTTGGCGTCCTCGGCGAACCGGTCGCCGAGCACGAGGTCGACCGGCAACAGCAGCTCGGCTCGTGCTTGCGCCACCGACTCGAGCGTCCGGGCCGCCAGCTCGACATCCTCCTCGGCACACAGCGAATCGCCGACGGCGTGGCCCCGGGCGGCCAGGAACGGAAAACACATCGCGCCGCCGATCAGGATCGTGTCGGCGGTTTGGAGGAAGCGGTCGATGACGCCGATCTTGTCGCTGACCTTGGCGCCGCCGAGGACCGACACGAGCGGCCGGGCCGGATCCTCGAGCACCTGCGTCAGTGTCCCCACCTCGCGCTCGAGCAGGAATCCGGCCGCGTGCTCGGAAACGAGCCGTGCCACGCCCTCGGTCGAAGCGTGCGCGCGGTGGGCGGCGCCGAACGCGTCGTCCACGTACACATCGGCCAGGTCGGCCAGCGCACGGGCCAACTCCGCGTCGTTCTTGGTCTCCCCGGGCTCGTAGCGCACGTTCTCGAGCAGGAGCACACCACCGGGACCAAGCTCGTCCACCGCGGCCCGCACGTCGTCACCCACCACCCCGGGCGCCAGGCGAACCGGCGCACCGATCAGCTCGCTCAAGCGGCGGGCGACCGGGGTCAACGAGAGCGAAGCCTCGCGGTCCTTGGGCCGCCCCAGGTGCGAGACGAGCACGATCCGGGCGCCCCTCCCGCGCAGCTCCTGGATCGTGGGCAGGGCAGCACCGATCCTCATGTCGTCGGTCACCCTGCCGTTCTGAAGCGGCACGTTGAAGTCGACCCGGACCAGCACTCGCTTGCCGTTCAGGTCGCCCAGGTCCCGCAGCGTCTTCACAGCAGCTTCTGCGCCACGTCCACGCACCGGTTGGAGTAGCCCCACTCGTTGTCGTACCAGGCGATCACCTTGACCATCGTGCCGTCCATCACCGCGGTCAGCTGCGAATCGAAGATCGACGAGTGCGGGTTCTTGATGATGTCGGTCGAAACGATCGGGTCCTCGGTGTACTGGAGGATCCCGGCCAGAGGACCGTCGGCGGCGGACTTCATCGCCTGGTTGAGCTCCTCGATGCTGGTCTCCCGGTTGGCTTCGACGGTCAGGTCGACGACGCTCCCGGTTGGTACCGGCGCACGGACGGCGAAACCGTGAAGCTTTCCCTGCAGGTCCGGGATGACCAGGCCGATCGCCTTGGCCGCACCGGTCGAGGCCGGGATCAGGTTGATCGCCGCCGCGCGCGCCCGGCGCAGGTCGCGGTGGGGCATGTCCTGCAGCCGTTGGTCGGCCGTGTAGGCATGGATCGTGGTCATCAGACCGTGCTTGATGCCCACCGTGTCGTGCAGCACTTTCGCCACCGGCGCCAGGCAGTTGGTCGTGCACGACGCGTTCGAGACCACGCTGTGCTCCGCGCGGTCGTAGACCTCGGCGAAGTTGACCCCGAGCGCCACGGTCACGTCGGGCTCGGTCGCCGGGGCCGAGATCAGCACCTTCTTGGCGCCCGCCTCGAGGTGCTTGGACGCGTTCTCACGATCGGTGAACAGGCCGGTCGACTCGATCACCACGTCCGCCCCCAGGTCTCCCCAGGGCAGCGCCGCCGGATCCCGTTCGGAGAACAGCCGGATCTCGTCGCCGTCGACGCGGATCCCGGTGTCGGTCGCCTCGACCTCACCCGGGAACGGGCCGTAGTTGGAGTCGTACCTGAGCAGATGCGCCGCGGTCTTGGCGTCGATGATGTCGTTGGCGCCGACCCAATCGACGTCGGCTCCCTGCTCGTACGCGGCACGGAAGACGCTCCGCCCGATCCGCCCGAAGCCGTTGATCCCGACGCGTACGGCCATGCGCGCACCTCCTTCTTCGACTCCTAAAGGAAACCCCGACTCTCCGCCGGCAGCGCGAAGGCTAGATGATTGGGTCGGAATGGGGTGCGCCTGGGGTGGTCGAGGGGCGAGCGAGACGGCGCGGGCGGAGGCGACGCGTAGCAGCGCTACGCGAGCCGAACGCCCGTGCCGTGTCGCGAAGTCATCCCGGCCGCATCCAGGTGTGCTCCATTCCAACCCAATCATCGATCAGCGGTCATCTGCGTGACACGACCTCTACCCGCAAGCCGTCGGGGTCTCTGAGATACGCCGCGTAGTAGCGCCCGCCATACTGCGGCCGCAGGCCCGGTGGGCCGTCGTCGACCCCACCGTTGGCCAGGCCACCGGCGAAGGCCGCGTCGACCGCAGCCTTGCCGCTCGCGCTCAACGCGACGTGGCCGTACCCCGGCGCAGCGATCCGGCCTCGCACCACGATCCACACCTGCGGCTCGTTTACCCCGTAGGCGATCGCGTGGTCGGACTGCACCATGCGCCGGGCGCCGAGCGGATAGAGCACCGCGTCGTAGAAGCGGGCCGACCGGGCCAGGTCGGCCACTTCAAAGCCGACGTGGTCGATCACGCCGGCCGGCTCACGTCCCGGTTCACCACGTGTACGAGGTACTCGGGCTCGGAGCTGTAGCGCGCCGCCAAGTGGGCGGCGATGGCCACCGAACGGTGCCGCCCGCCGGTGCAGCCGATCGCCACCACCAGATGCGCCTTGCCCTCCGCCAGGTACTGGGGCAGCAGGTAGTCGAACAGCGGGTGCAGCCGCTCGTAGAAGGCGTCAAGCTCACCGTCACGATTGATGAACTCGACGATGCGCGGGTCTTCGCCGGTCAGCGGCCGCAGGTCGCCTTCGTAGTGCGGGTTGGGGAGGAAGCGGACGTCGAGCAGCAGATCGGGGTCGCGTGCGGGTCCGTACTTGAAGCCGAAGCTCTGGAAGGTGACGGCCAGCCGGCCCGGAGTGCGGGTGGGCAGCAGCTCGTCAGCGAGCTTGCGGCGCAGCATCGCAGCCGTCAGGCCGCTCGTATCGAATACCACATCCGCCCGTCCCCGCAGCGGCGCCAGCAGATCGCGCTCGCGCGCGATGCCCTCGGTCACAGTGCCGGCCGGGGCCATCGGGTGCCGGCGTCGGGTCTCCTTATAACGGGTGAGCAGGGTCGATTCGTCCGCGTCGAGGAACAGCACGCGGTGCTTGACCCCGCTGGCCCGCAGGTCGTCGATCATCGTCGCGAACCCCTCGAAGTAGGTGCCGGCGCGGACGTCGGACACCACGGCGGCCCGCTGCACCTTCGAGCCGGTGTGCATGAACAGCTCGACCAGCGAGCGGATCATCTCCGAGGGCAGGTTGTCGACGCAGAAGTAGCCCTCGTCCTCGAAGACGGCCATCGCCGTCGATTTGCCCGCGCCCGAGAACCCGGTGATGATCACCAGGTCGGTGAGGGCGCTGACAACGTCCTCTGAGGTAACGATCTGCTCGCCGAGCTCATCCACGCCTGTGACTTCCATGCTAGGCAGCTTGACGGGTCAAGCGGACACGCGCCCGGGAGTAGGTCGCAGGCGTGGCGATGGCTGCCGCGCCGGCAGCGTCAGGTATGGCACGATGCGCTCGTGCGGTGGCGCGGCGTGCAGACCACGATCCTCACCGCGCTGACGCTCCTCGCGCTGGGGGCGGGCATCTGGCACGCCACTGCCACCAGGTCCGACAGCGACCCGGCCAGCGCCGCAGCGCGTCCCGGCGATCCAGCTGGGTCGTCCGCCGCCTCCGCCACCGTCGACCCTTCGGGGTCGTCCGTGGCCTACGCCACCATCGATCCGGCGCCGGCCGCCGAACCCCTCCCGGCGGGGTTCCTCGGGCTTTCATTGGAATACAGCGCGCTCGAGGCCTACACCGGTGCCGCTCCGGGCGCGCTCGACCCGGTGTTCATCCAGCTGCTGCGCAACCTTGGCCAGCCGCTTGTCCTGAGGATCGGCGGAAACAGCACGGACGCGACATGGTGGCCGGTGCGGGGCATGTCGCGCCCGCCCGGGGTCAGTTATTCA
>JAFAZZ010000336.1 GCA_019239375.1 Solirubrobacterales bacterium
CGTGCGCTACTGGAAGATCTCGGTCGTGCAGTCTCCGCCCGGCAGGTGGATCTCGTGCGGGCGGGCCCCATCGGCCTGCTCGTGGAAGTCCACGAAGAAGCTCGGGTCGAGGGCATAGCTCCCGTCCGGCTGGCGCTCCAGCTTGACCAGCCATCCCTCGATGCCGGGGTAGAACTGGTTGTCCCACGTCGAGAACAGCGAGTTGGTGACGTACACGCGATCGCCATCGAGCGAGTTCTGGATCATCTGCGGGCCGCCGACCAGCGGTCCGCGCGCCTTCGGGTGCCCGCCATCGCGCCCGAGCAGGCCGCCCAGCCACACCTGCGACTTGAGCTGCGGGTTGGTCGGATCGGACACGTCATAGTGGCGCACGTCGCCGTGCAGCCAGTTTGAGAAGAACAGGTTCCGATCGTCGAGCGACAGCACCAGGTCGGTGATCAGCCCGGGGACGCCGCCCTCGAGCGGCCAGCCCTGGAGCTCCTCGTTGGCCACGTCGATCGCCTTGTCCACCGCCCAGCTGCCGTTCTGACGGTGAAAGCGGATGATGTTGCTGGACAGCGTCGCCCCCACGAGACCCTGCGCGGAGTCGGGGTCGTGCTGCCAGCGGATCTCGAGCGGGATCCAGCCCTCGTCCCCCAGGTCGATCGTCTGCACCTTGGCCCGCCGCTCGAGGTCCCAGAAATGCAGACGCCGCCCATACTTCCCGGCGGCAACGTCCGCCGGGTTGAACCCATCCAGGAAGGTATTCGGCGCGCCCCACTCGCTCGAGACCAGCGTGTTCTGCCGCGGCTGATACCAGAAGTCGTAGGTGAACTCGATCCCTCCCGCGTCCCGCTCCCAGCGCTCGACGATCGAGAAGTCCCGGGCGTCCAGCACCGCGAACCCGCCCGGTGTGTTCCCGTCGGCGTCGCCCAGCATCGAGATCGTGACGATGTCGCCGGGCATGCAGTGCACCGTATGCGGCGCGCTCAGCCCCAGCTTCTCCTTTATCTCCTCGCCCTCGATCACGTTCTTGATCCGTGGCGCGCGCGGCTCGGAGATGTCGATGATGTGGATCCGCGACGAGCGCACTCCCGGCACGATCATCGTGTCGCGCTGCAGCTGCGAGTGGCAAGCCGACGAGCACGCGTTCCAGCCGAAGTGGTGGAGCTCGTCGCCGATGTTCGGCATCTCGGTCCGGTGCACGATCTGCCCGTAGGTGTCGGAGTCCGGGTTGACGTCCACGACCGCGATGAAGTCCGGCCGGTTGATTCCCGTCCCTTCGTACAGCGAGGCGACGTACACGAACCGCTCGGGCGGCTGCTGGCGCGCCACCTCCGGCGAGCTGTAGCCTGGCCCGGCGTGCTCGTGGCCCTGGTGCTGATCAGCGGTCATGGACGGAGCTCCTTCTGTCAGTGGCTGGTCTAAGCCAGAGCTTAAAGATCACGGGTCCTCGGGAGCGAGTTCGTCCCGTCTGGCCCGCCGTGGCTGCGGAGGTGGATTCCCCGTTCGGGTGATTCGCGTTCAATCACCGTTGGCCGCCGACCACGACCGCCACGCGCGTCACCCGACGGGGACGCCACCGGAGCTACGCTCGGCCAGATGCTGCCCCACCTTGCGCTTGACCCGCTGAAGGGCGTTATCGACCGTCTTGCAGTCGCAGCCGATGCGCCGCCCCACCTCCTCATAGGAGTGCCCGTCGAGGTACAGCGCGAGCACGCGTGACTCGAGCTCGGACAGTGCGGTTGAGATGCAGGCGACCAGCGCCCGCAGCTCCTCCGAGCTGATCACCTGGTTGACCGGATCGTGCACCGGCGAGCCGGGGATGACCTCGTCCAGGGTGGGCTCCCCGTCGGTCACGGCTGTGGCCGAACTCGAGAAGGAGACGTACTGGTTTAGGGGCGTGTGCTTGTTGCGCGTGGCGGTCTTGACCGCGGTGATGATCTGGCGTGTGATGCACAGCTCGGCGAAGTTGCGGAAGCTCGACTCGCGGTCGGTCCGGTAGTCCCGCACCGCCTTGTAGAGGCCCACGAGGCCTTCCTGAATCAGATCGTCGGCGTCTCCGCCGGCCAGGAAGTACGAAGACGCCTTCAGGCGCACGAAGCCGTAGTAGCGGCGGACAATGCAGTCGTACGCAGCCGCGTTTCCCTGTTTCGCCAAGGCGATCAGGTAGCCATCCTCAACCTGAAGTTGAGGGTGCGAATAGGGGGAAAGTCGAGCCACGAATCTCCCTTCTCGACCCCTGCAGCGGCGCACTGGGATCGGTCCGATGCCGTGACGCACTCACCTCCCGTGGCGCCTATGTACATGAGCGTGCGGAGGAGCCTAAAGCTTTACTCCACCCTTATTCTCCCGCGGCGCAGAGTGACAGAGCGAATGGAAGTTGTCAAGGAGAAGTCCGCGGCACCAATCGCTTACCAAAGCTGCGGAGGTGGATGTCCTCCTGGGGTGACTCGCGTTCGGTCACGATCGCCCTGGACCAGGATCGCGACGCGCTCACCCCAGGGGAACGCCACCGGAGCTACTACGCGGCCGGGAGGAGCTCGGGGCCCTCAGGCCCATCCCGGACCTCCCAGCCATGGGAGCGGATCTGCTCGCGCAGCCGGTCGGCCTCCTCGTAGTCGCGCATCGCGCGGGCGCGCTCGCGCGCGTCCCGCAGCTCGGTCACCTCGGCCGGCGCCTGCGCCTCGTCCAGCTCGAGCAGATTGTCTAGCCCCAGCAGCCAGAGCATTTCGCGCAGGTCGTCCGAGCCGGTTCCGGCCGGCGCCCGATTGGCCTCCCGAACCCATTCGAACGCCACGCCGAGCGCGGCCGGGGTGTTGAAGTCCTCGGCCAGCGCGTCGAAGAACCGCTCGGACAACGGCCGCGACCACTCCGGCGAGGGCCCCGAAGCCAGCCGCCGCGCGGTCTCTGTGAAGCGCCGGACCCGGGCCTGCGCCTCGGCCAGCCGCTCGTCGTCGAACTCCACTGGCTTGCGATAGTCGCTGCCGATGACGTACATGATCAGTGCGTCGCGCCCGTAAGTGTCGAGCGCCTGGTGGAGCAGGAAGGTGTTGCCCACCGACTTGGACATCTTCGCCTCGTCGAGGCGCACCATTCCGGCATGCACCCACAGGCGCGCGAGTGGCTCCCCGCGCGCGGCGAACGTCTGGGCCGCCTCGTTCTCATGGTGAGGGAAGATCAGGTCGGATCCGCCGCCGTGGATCTCGAAGCCGAGGCCGAGGAGCGCCTCGGCCATGGCCGAGCACTCGATGTGCCAACCGGGCCGCCCGCGGCCCCATGGCGCGTCCCAGGCGGTGTCCTCGCCAGCCTTCTGCGCCTTCCAAAGCGCGAAATCCGCCGGGTCGCCCTTGCGCTCGGCCCCTTCCACGCCTTCCCCCTGGTCCATCTCGTCCAGCGACCGGTGGGACAACTGACCGTAGTCCGGGTAGCTGCGGACCGAGAAGTAGACGTCGCCTTCCACGGCATACGCGTGTCCGCCCTCGGTTAGCGTCCCTATCAGCTCGATAATCTCCTGGATCGTCCGGCTGGCCCGCGGCTCGCGATCGGGCCGGCCCAGGCCGAGCCGATCGGTATCGACGACGTAGGCGTCGATCATCTCGCTCGCCAGCTGCTCGCTCCCCACCCCGGCCTTCTCCGCGGCCGCATAGATCTTGTCGTTGACGTCCGTTATGTTCATAACGAATGTGACGCTGTAGCCCTCGTGGACGAACGCGCGCTTGAGCAGCGAGAAGACCACGAATGGGCGGGCGTTCCCCACGTGGATCCGCCCGTACACCGTCGGGCCGCAGGCGTAGATACCGATCCGGTTGCCCGAGCGAGGCTCGACCGGGAGCACGCGGCCGCTGCGCGTGTCGTGCAGGCGGATCATTCGTCCCATGGTTCGGCAACCCTAGCGCCAGCCGGTGGGTCCGGCCGGGCCCGCACAGACACCGTTGGACGGACTTGGCGATCGCGCGCTGACATCTACGTGGCCTCGGCGCCACAGTCCGGTGCTGGCTTACGGCTTGGCGGCCCTCCAGCGGAACGAGCGCCCGCCGCGCCGGACCTCCCGCACGGCCAGTCCGACTCGCTCAAGGCGCGGCGGCAGCGTCTCGGGGTCCACAAGGTTGAGCGTGTCGCCGACGTGTATGGCGCGGAACAACCAACCGGTGCCGAGGCTGTCGGTGCCGGCGAACGTCCCTCCGGGGCGGAGCACCCGCGCCACTTCGGCGAACGCGCGGTCCTGCTGCGCCACCGTCGGGATGTGGTGGAGCATCGTGAAGCAGAGCACGGCCGAGAACCGCCCCTCGGCGAACTGAAGCCGGGTCGCGTCGCCCTGGATGACGTCGACCTTCCCGTTGCCCAGATCGTCTCGCAGCCGCTCGCAATACCGAGCATCGAGCTCGAGCACGGTCAGCCGCTCCACGCGTGGCGCCAGGACTCGGGTGGTGGCGCCGAAGCCGGGACCGATCTCGAGCACGTCGTCGCCCAACCGCGCACCCTCAAGGCCCCACGGCACCAGTTCGCGCTCCACCCGCCGCGACCACCAGCCGGACGAGCACAGGACGTTGTGGACGGCGTTCACCGCTCGACCGTAGCAACCGCCAGCGCGGCCGCCCCCTCCTGGCGGCCGACGAACCCCAACCCCTCACCCCTTGTCGCCTTGACGCTGACGTGGTCGGGGGCGATGCCGAGCGCCGTGGCCAGGGACGTCCTCATGCGTGCTCGGAACGGCGCGACGTGCGGGCGCTCGATCACCACCGTCGCGTCGACGTGCGCCACCGAGACGCCCCGGTGCATGAGCATCGCAACAGTGGTGCGCAGGAGCTCGAGTGAGTCGGCGTCGCGGTAGCGCTCGTCGCGATCGGGGAAGTGCTCGCCGATATCGCCAAGCGCGGCGGCGCCCAGCAGCGCGTCGATGATCGCGTGCGTGAGGACATCGGCATCGGAGTGCCCGGCCAGGCCCCCCTCGGGCGCGATCTCGACGCCTCCCAGAACCAGCCGGCGTCCCGCGGCAAACCGATGACAGTCGTAGCCGATCCCGGTGGCGACCGTCACACCCGGGCCTCATTGAGCAGCAGCTCGGCCAGCCGCAGGTCGGTGGGCGTGGTCACCTTGATGTTCGCCGACGTGGACTCGACGACCTCGACCACGCCACCCGCGCGCTCGATCAGCCATGCATCGTCGGTTGCCCCGGCCAGCACAGCATCGCCGGCGTCGAACAACACCCGCTCCAAGGACGCCCGCCGGAACACCTGCGGTGTCTGCACCGCCCATAGCCGCCGGCGATCCAGCGTCCGCGCCACCGTCCGGCCGTCCGGCCCCACTTCCTTGACGGTGTCGGACACGCGCGCCGCGGCGATGACGGCGTCGGAACGTGACGCGCCGAGCTGCGCCAGTGCCCGCACGAACAGCGACGCCGGTGCGAGCGGCCGCGCCGCATCGTGGACGATCACCGGATCGCCGTCCCCCGCCGCCCGTAGCGCTTCGCGCACCGACTCCGAGCGAACGGCGCCGCCGGCCACCGCTACGGTCCCGGCCGGAGCGCCGACCAGCCAATCCGCGGGCAGCGCCACCACGATTCGCTCCACCTCCGAAACCGAGTGAAGCGTCGAGACGCTCCACTCGAGCATCGCCCGTCCTCCCAACGTGACGAGCGCCTTGGGCCGATCGGAACCAAGGCGCTCCCCGCGTCCTGCGGCCACGATCAACGCGACCGCCACGTGCTTTGCGCCACCCGCCTACTTGGCGGCGACGGTGACCTTCCCCGTCTTGGCGCTTTTCCCGTTGTAGGACTCCAGCAACAGGCCCTGGAGATGCTCCTCGACTTCGTCCTCGTCCATCTCGAGCGCGTACATCAGCTCGGACGCCAGGATCTTCTTGGCTCGCGTGAACATCTGCTTCTCGCCGGTGGAGAGCCCCTTCTGGGCTTCGCGGATGGCCAGGTTGCGCACCACCTCGGCGAGTTCATAGATGTCGCCGGTCTTGATCTTGTCGCGGTTGTACTTGAAGCGACGATTCCAGTTCTTGGGCATCTCTGAGCACTCGTCTTGCAGCACCGCGAGCACCTTCTGAACCGTCTCCTCGTCGATCACGCGACGCAGGCCCGC
>JAFAZZ010000363.1 GCA_019239375.1 Solirubrobacterales bacterium
AGCCATGGCCCCGACGCACAGCGTAGAGTCGCAAGCCATGACGGGTGCTTTGCGCAACCTCGACCAGGATCGCGCGGCGGTGCTCGAATCGCTCTGCGAGGCGATCGTGCCCGGGTCGGCCAACGTCCTGCCGACCGTTTACATCGACGCGCTTATGTCGCGCATGTCCCCCCCGGAGCGGGACGCGCTGAGAACCTCGATCGATGCCCTGGCCGACGCCGCGCCGGGCGGGGCCGAGGCGCTCAGAGCGCACGCGTTCACGCCCCCCTTCCTGCACATCCGGGCTCTGGCCATCGAGGCCTACTACAGCGACTTCCTCGCGCCCGGCGCGCCCGGCCCGAGCGCGTACCACGAGATCGACTTCCACTCGCCGCTGGCCATGCGCATCAACAAGGACT
This sequence comes from Solirubrobacterales bacterium, assembly GCA_019239375.1. GTDB lineage: Bacteria > Actinomycetota > Thermoleophilia > Solirubrobacterales > Solirubrobacteraceae > Palsa-465. Next base: position 399 of record JAFAZZ010000363.1, read on the forward strand.
GGTCGTACCTGGGGATAACCGGATGACCTCAGAGCGGTTTGAGGTCATCGTGGTCGGATCGGGCGCCGGTGGCGGCGTTGTCGCTGGCGAGCTGGCCGAGCGCGGCCGTTCGGTCCTGCTGCTCGAGGCCGGCGGCCACTACACGGCCGCCGATTTCACGCGCTGGGAGAGCCGAGCCGGACACGACTACTGGTGGCCGCTGCGCTTCGCCTTCCCGGCCGGTGACCCGGGCCTCGGCCCCGTCACCCTGATCGGCGGCCGGTGCGTCGGCGGGAGCACGGTGATCAACACCAAGGTCGCGCTCCCGGCCTCGCAGCGCGAACTCGACAAGTGGAACGCGGCCACCGGCGTCGGCATCTCCCGTGGGGATCTCGACCCCTACTACGAACGGGTCGAGCGCTACCTCGGCGTGCGCGAGCGCACCGACGACTGGGATCTGAAAGGTTGCGTCCAGACGGCCAAGCGGGGCTTCGCGGCGGTCGGCGCCACGCTCGAGCCCACCCGCGCCTACAGCGACCACAACTGCATGCAATGCGGATCCTGCCTGCAGGGCTGTCCCACCAACGCCGGCAAGTCGACGCTGAACACCTACATCCACCGCAACTGGCTGGATGAGCATCTGACCCTGCGTCCGAACTCGCTGGTGAGCCGCGTGCTGATCGAGGACGGGGAGGCGACTGGCGTTCAGTACGCCGACGAGCGGGGGGAAACCCATACGGTTCACGCCGACGCAGTAGTCGTGGCGGGCGGATCGCTCTCTACCCCCCAGATACTCCTTCGCTCGGGGCTCTCCAACCCCAACATCGGGCGCCACTTGGGTCTGCATCCGGCGCAGTTCGTCTTCGGCTTGTTCGACGAGCCCCAGGATGCCCACATGGTCGCGCCGATCAGCTCGCATTGCTTCGATTTCGCCGCCGATGAGCGCGGCGGGTTCGTGGTCGAGGCGGTAACCGTCCAGGACCCGATCGGGTTCACGGTCAGCTTGTGCGACGAGAACGGGCCGATGTGGGGCGAGCCGCTGGTCGAGGCGGCGAGGAACTACCGCCGCTGGGTCGGCCTGCTCAACATGTCCAATGACGACAACCACGCCAGCGTCATCCTGGACGATGACGGCAATGAGCACTTCACGAGCGCCTTCGAGCCGCACGAGCTCGATCGCGTCAACCGTGCGCGCGAGTTCGCGACCAACGTGCTCGAGGCGGCCGGTGCCCGCCGGGTCCTCTGGTCCGGGCTGGCCACCACCCACATGCAGGGCAGCTGCCGGATGGGTGCCGATCCGGACACCTCGGTCGTCGACCCCCACTGCCAGTCGCACGAGGTCAAACGCCTCTACGTCGGCGACAGCTCGCTGCATTCGCGCACGCTGTCGGTCAACCCGTCGCTGACCATCATGGCCCTGGCCACCCGGCTGGCCGACCACCTCGATGAAGGCGCCGGGGGGCAGCTGGAGGCGCGGCGCAGCGAGCAGCTGGTGGCGTAACGCGGCGGAGTTGATGGCCCGTGCCAGGGCCGTCATCCTTTCCGGGGATGTACACCGCCAAGGAGGAGAGCATGGGCGAGACGACCCTCACCGGCCTGATGATGGACGACTATCCCCTGTCGCTGACCGGGATCGTGGAGCGGGCGGAGCTGCTCACCCCGGAGCGCGAGGTCGTCTACCGGCGACCCGACGGCAAGGTGCACCGAACCACGATGGGCGAGTGCGCCAAGCGGGCCCGGCGGCTGGCCGGCGGTCTGGCCGAGCTGGGCATCGGCGCCGGCGACCGAGTCGGCACGCTGATGTGGAACCAGCCCGAGCACCTCGAGGCCTACTACGGGGTGCCGCTGATGGGCGCGGTGATTCATACCCTCAACCCGCGGCTGCACCCGGACGAGCTCGCCTTCATCGCTGAGGACGCCGAGGACAAGGCGATCATCGTCGATGAGTCGCTGCTTGGCGTGCTCGACGCGTTCCGCGACGCCTACAACTTCGACCACGTGATCGTCGTCTCGCACTCGGGCGAGATCCCCGACGGCGCCCAGGCCTATGCGCCGCTGATCGATTCAGCCGATCCAGTGAGCTGGCCTGACCCCGACGAGCGCCGCGCCTGCGCGATCTGTTACACGTCGGGCACCACGGGCCGGCCGAAGGGCGTCCTCTACTCGCACCGGGCGCTCGTCCTGCACTCGTTCATGGCCGCCTTGCCGGACCAGATGAACATCTCGGCGCGCGACACTGTGCTGCCGGTTGTCCCGATGTTCCACGCCAACGCATGGGGCATTCCCTACACCGCGACCATGATCGGCGCCGCGCTCGTCCTTCCCGGCCCGAAGCTCGACGCCGAGAGCGTGCTCGACCTGCTCGCCGACGAGAAGGTCACGCTCACCGCCGGAGTGCCCACGGTCTGGATGGCCATGCTCAAGGCGATCGAAGCGGAACCCGGCCGCTGGGATCTCAGCGAGCTCCACCGGCTGCTGGTGGGCGGCTCGGCCGTCCCCAAGAGCATGATCGAGGGCTACCAGAAGCACGGGCTCACGATCGTTCAGGGCTGGGGCATGACCGAGACCTCGCCGCTGGCCAGCACGTCGTCGGTGCCGCCCGAGCTCGCCGACACCTCCCCCGACGAGCAGTTCGAGTACCGGGCGCGCCAGGGTATGCCGGCTCCGTTCGTCGACATACGCGCCCGGGGCGACGACGGCGAGCTGATCCCGTGGGACGACCAGGCGATGGGCGAGCTCGAGGTCCGGGGCCCGTGGGTGGCCGCGGCGTATTTCCACGGCACCGGCGCCGAGAAGTTCACCGACGACGGCTGGTTCCAGACTGGCGATGTGGTGCGGATCGACCACCGGGGGAGCATCCGCATCACCGACCGGACCAAGGACCTGGTCAAGTCCGGCGGCGAGTGGATCTCCTCCGTCGACATGGAGAACCTGCTCATGGGGCATCCCGCGGTGGCCGAAGCGGCGGTGATCGCCGTACCGGATGAGAAATGGGATGAGCGCCCGATGGCCGTGGTGGTCCTCAAGGACGGCGCGGAGGCCAGCCCGGACGAGCTGCGCCAGCATCTATCCAGCTACTTCGCCAAGTGGCAGCTGCCGGAGCGGGTGGAGTACATCGACGAGATCCCGCGGACCGCGACCGGCAAGTTCAAGAAGATCGCGCTGCGTGAACAGTTTGTGAAAGCCACGGTGTGAAAGCTGGGTCGATCGGACCACCGAAGACAGCCGCAATCGCTCACAACTGGAACCGTCTCACCTGCTATACAGCTGAGTCGTGGGCGCGGAGGAAATCCAAGTCGCCACTTCCGTGGGGACTATGCTTGACGGCGTAGTCGTCCAGGCACGCGAGCTGGAGCGCCAATACGGCGAGGGCGCCACCGCGGTCCACGCGCTGCGCGGCGTCTCGCTCGACGTCCAGCAGGGCCAGCTCGTCGCCGTGATGGGTCCGTCCGGATCGGGCAAATCGACCCTGATGCACATCCTGGCCGGTCTGGACAAGCCGACGAGTGGAACGGTCACGATTGCCGGCATCGAGATCACCGGCCTCGATGACAACGACATGACCCGGCTGCGCCGCGACCATATCGGCTTCGTCTTCCAGTTCTTCAACCTGCTGCCGATGTTGACCGCGGAGGAGAACGTCGTGCTGCCGCTCTCGATCGCCGGTGAGAAGCCCGACGGGGACTGGCTCGAGGAGCTGCTGGCCAAGACCGGCTTGGCCGATCGTCGCCGCCACCGGCCCTCGGAGCTGTCGGGCGGCCAGCAGCAGCGCGTGGCCATCGCCCGCGCCCTGGTCGCGCGCCCGACCATCCTGTTCGCCGACGAGCCGACCGGGAACCTGGACTCCAAGACCGGTGGCGAGATCCTCAATCTTCTGCGCGACTCAGCGCGCGACTACCACCAGACGATCGTGATGGTCACGCACGAGGCGCGGGCGGCGTCGATCGCCGACCGCATCATGTTCCTGGCCGACGGGCTGATCGTGAAGGAGCTCACCGACACCGATCAGGCTCAGGTGCTCGAGGTGATGAGCACCCTGCAGTCGTGACCCGGGTCGCGCTGCGCGGCCTGCTCGGGCGCAAGCTTCGCGCCGCGCTGACCGCCTTCGCGATTGTCCTCGGCGTCGCGATGGTGAGCGGCACGTTCGTGCTCACCGACACGATCAAGGCGGCGTTTTCGACCGTGTTCACCCAGGCCTACAAGAACGCCGACGCCGTGATCACGGGCAAGAGCGCGATCGGAAGCGGCCAGAACGGCAACACCAACGCGCCATCGCTGCCGGGGTCGCTGCTGGCCCAGGTGCAGCGGCTGCCGCAGGTGGGGCTCGCCTCCGGCGGCATCTCCGATCAGGCCCAGCTCGTCGGACGCAACGGCAAGGTGATCTCGGCCGGGGGCGCGCCCGGACTGGCCTTCAGTCACTCGCCCGAGGGCCAGCGCTTCAATCCGCTCAGCCTGACCAGCGGAACGTGGCCGAGCAGCGCGGGCGAAGTCGACATCGACGCCCAGACCGCGAGCAAGCACAACTACCGGGAGGGCGATGAGATCGGGGTGGTCGCGCGCGGCCCCGTGGAGCGTTTCCGGATCGTCGGCACGGTCAAGTTCGCGAGCGTCTCATCGCTCGGCGGCGCGACCATGGCGATCTTCACGCTGCCGGAGGCCCAGCGGCTGTTCAACAAGCAGGGCCGCTATGACCAGATCAACATCGCGGCGAAGTCCGGGACCTCGCCCACCCAGCTGGTCACCGCCGTCAAGCCGCTGCTCGGGCCGAGCGCCCAGGTCAGAACCGGCCAGGCCCAGGCGCAGCAGGCCACCAAGGACACCAGCGGATTCCTCAACATCTTCCAGGACTTCCTGCTCGCGTTCGGCGGCATCGCCCTGTTCGTGGGCAGCTTCGTGATCGCCAACACCCTGTCGATCACGATCGCGCAGCGGACCCGCGAGTTGGCCACGCTGCGCACGCTCGGGGCGAGCCGCCGCCAGGTGCTGCGCTCGGTGCTGATCGAGGCGCTCGTGATCGGAACGACCGCCTCGATCATCGGCCTGTTCCTCGGGCTCCTGCTGGCCAAGGGGCTCAACTCGCTGTTGGTGTCGTTCGGGATCGACCTGCCCCAGACCTCGACCGTGTTCAAGACGCGCACGATCGTGGTGGCGCTGCTCGTCGGGATCGTGATCACGATGATCGCGGCGGTGCGGCCCGCGCTCCGCGCGACGCGAGTCGCGCCAATCGCCGCGGCCCGGGAGGGGGCGCTCCTCCCGCCCTCGCGCTGGTCGCGCTACGGCACCCAGGCGGCGTACGGAACGATCGTCGGCGCGGTCGCGCTGATGCTCGTCGGGCTGCTGGTCAGCGGCCTCTCCACCGGGCTGCGGCTGCTCGCGGTGGGCGTGGGCGCCGTGGCGCTGTTCATCGGCGTGTCCATGGTTGCGCCCAAGCTCGTGCCGGCGCTGGTCCGCGTCCTCGGGTGGCCCGCGAGCCGGATCGGCGGCTCGGCCGGCCAGCTTGCCCAGGGCAACTCTGCCCGGAACCCGGCGCGCACCGCCTCCACCGCCTCTGCCCTGATGATTGGCCTCGCGCTGGTAACGCTGGTCGGTGTGCTCGCGGCGGGGCTGCGAACCGGCTTCAAGAACAACGTCAACAAGGCATTCGTGGCCAACTACGCGATCACCGCCTCCAACAACTTCTCCCCGATCGGCCTCGCCTCCGAGCGGGCCGCCCGCCGCGTCCCGGGAGTGACCGCGGTGGTGGCCGTCCGCGCCGGCGACGGACGCGCCTTCGGCTCCCATGTCAACGTCACCGGCGTTCCGCCCAACGCGAGCCAGGCGATCAAGGTCGACTGGACCCAGGGCGGCCCGCAGATTCCGGCACAGCTCGGGAGTGACGGCGCCTTCGTGGGCAAGGACTACGCCAAGGCCCAGCACCTGCAAGTCGGATCGCCGCTGTCGGTGGAGACTCCGCGCGGCCGGGCGCTGCGCCTCAGGCTGGTCGGGATCACCAATCCGCCCAAGGGTGCCTCGCCCTACGGAGACATCTCGATCTCCCAGGCCCTATTCGACGCCGAGTATGAGAACCCACAGAACCTGTTCACCTTCGTCAACATGCAGGGCGGCGTCACCCCCGCCAACACCCAGACGCTCAACGCGGCTCTGGCCGGCTTCCCGGACGCCAAGCTTCAGACCAAGTCGCAGTTCATCAACAACCAGCTGCAAGGGCTGACCTTGCTGCTCAACCTGCTCTACGTGCTCCTGTCGCTGTCGATCGTGGTCAGCCTGTTCGGGATCGTCAACACGCTCGTGCTAACCGTGTTCGAGCGCACCCGTGAGCTCGGCATGCTCCGGGCGGTCGGCATGAGCCGGCGCCAGGTCCGGCGCATGATCCGCCACGAGAGCGTAATCACCGCGCTGCTCGGCGCGGCCTTCGGGATCCCGCTTGGCATCTTGCTCGCCGCGCTGATCGGGGCGGCGATCAACTTCGGAAGCTTCACGATCCCGGTCGGCACGCTGATCGTGTTCGTGATCGCGGCGATCATCGCCGGCCTCATCGCGGCCATCTGGCCCGCCCGCCGGGCCGGCCGGCTGAACGTGCTGCAAGCGCTCTCGTACGAGTAGGGGTTTCTGGGGCCGCTTCGCGGCGTCCCTGGGACCGATTCCGCCGGACGTCCATGCCGGGCGGCCCTCGGTGCCCCCGCGATGGCCCGTTGCGCCGGGCTCCAGGCCGGCAAACCGCGACCACAGCCGATGAGGCCTCCCGGCGGTCGCGGCTACAGCCCCGCTCGGGATCCATGCCCCGCCGACAGGGCCTGCCGCGCCACATCCGACGGATGCCGCGCAGCGGCCTCCAATCCCGGGTCTCACTCGCCATCGCTTCGCTGGCCAATGCAGATTCGGGTGCCCGCGAAGCTTTGGGTAGCTGAGCGGCGGCGGCGATGGATTGCCGTCAACTCCACACTGGGCCGCGCCGCGCGGCGCGCGTGCGGAGTTAAACGCGGTGGTGGGGGCAAACTGCCATTTCGCCCCCGGCGGCAGGGCGAGTGCGGAGTTTTGGGCAATTGCCTCGTGGTCCAGCTCCGTCGCCGCCTCGCGGTGGTCGCGTCGGCCTCGCCGTGGTCGCGTCGGCCTCGCCGGTGGTCGCGTCGGCCTCGCCATGGTCGCGCCGACCTCGCCGGTGGTCGCGCCGGCCTCGCCGGTGGTCGCGCCGGCCTCCCCGGTGGTCGCGCCGGCCTCGCCCGTGGTCGCGCCGGCCTCGCCGGTGGTCGCGCCCGCCTCCCGTGTGCTTGCACTCGCCAGTCCCGAGGGCGCATGACCCCTCGTCTGGGACAAGCCCGCGCTCGCGCCCGGTTCGGCGCGGCGTGCGGGGTTATTCGGGTTCGGCGGGGGCGGCCGGCCGCATCAGCGCGATCGACGTGGTGCCGTGGCCGACCAGCTTGCCCTCGAGCGTGCGGGCGTGAGCCTCGGCGAAAGCGACCTGCCGCCCGACGCGCAGCGACCGCCCCTCAACCTCGAGGATGTCGCCGCCGGCCACCACCGCTGAGAGGAAGC
>JAFAZZ010000403.1 GCA_019239375.1 Solirubrobacterales bacterium
ACCTTGGCCACGCGGTTGATCTCGACCACGCGCTCCTGCAGGTCGAGCCCGGCGGCGGAAACTGTGCGATCTCGTACTGCCATCGGCTAGCCAGGTTAGCGGTCCTAGAAGGTCAGCCCGCCCTCGCGAGCGCCGTCGGCGAGCGCCTTCACGCGCCCGTGGTACTTGTAGCCGCCGCGGTCGAACACCGCGGTCTGGATCCCGGCCTCGCTCGCGCGCTGCGCGAGCAGTGCACCCGCCCGCTGCGCCTGCTCCATTCGGCCCAAGCCGCGCAGCTCGGGCTCGATCCAGCTCACCGCGGCCAGCGTACGACCCGCCTCGTCGTCGACCAGCTGGGCGAAGATGCCGCGGTTGGAGCGAAACACCGAGATGCGCGGACGCTCGGCGCTGCCGTGCACCTTGGCGCGCACCCGCCGCCGGCGCTTCAAACGTCGAGCGGGCTTGGTCATCACGGTCACGCCCGCTTGCCCACCTTTCTGGCCACGTACTCGCCCTCGTAACGGATGCCCTTGCCCTTGTAGGGCTCGGGCTTGCGCTGTTTGCGGATCAGCGCCGCGATCTCGCCTACCTGCTGCTTGGAGGCGCCCTTGACCACGATCCGGGTCGGCTGGGGCACCTCGAACTCGATCCCCTCTGGGGCCTTGATCGAGACCGGGTGCGAATAGCCGAGCGCGAGCTCGAGGTCGCGCCCGCGCAGCTGCGCGCGGTAGCCCACGCCCTGGATCTCGAGCCGCTTCTCGAAGCCGGCGGTGACACCCTGGACCATGTTGGCCACCAGCGTGCGGGTCAGCCCGTGCAGGGCGCGGTGCTCGCCACGGTCGGTCGGCCGCGTCACCACGATCTGGTCGTCCACCTGCTCGATCTTGATGTCGCGGTTCACGCGTTCCGCCAGCTCGCCCCTGGGGCCGTTGACGCGCACGATCTGGGGTTCGATCGACACGGTTACTCCGGCCGGGACGGGGATGGGTTGTCTGCCGATGCGGGACATGCTCGTTAGAGGGTTACCAGACCTGCGCCACCACTTCGCCGCCGACGCCGGCGATCCGGGCCTCGTGTCCGGTCATGACGCCCTTGGACGTCGAGATGATCGCGGTGCCCATCCCGCCCTGGACGCGCGGGATGTGCGCGTGGTCGACGTAGGTGCGCTGGCCGGGCCGCGATACCCGCCGCAGGCCCGAGATCACCGGCTTGCGCGCCTGCGTGTACTTGAGCGTGATCGTCAGCTCCTGGCCCGGTCGCCCGGGGTCGCCGTCGCGGACCTCGTAATCCTCGATGTATCCCTGCTCGCGGAGGATCCGCGCGATCTCGCCGCCCAGCTTGGACGACGGGATCGTCACGTCGTGGTGCTGGGCGGCCGCCGCGTTGCGGATCCGCGTCAGGAGGTCGGCGATCGGGTCGGTCATGGTCATCGCATCGGCCCTCCCTACCAGCTCGACTTGGTCATGCCGGGGATGAAGCCCTGATGGGCCAGCTCGCGCAGGCAGATCCGGCACAGGCCGAACTTGCGATAGACGGCACGGGCCCGCCCGCAGCGGCGGCAGCGGGTGTAGCCGCGCGTCTTGTATTTGGGCGTGCGCTGCTGACGAACAACCTGTGAAGTCTTAGCCATGGGCTCCTTCTAAGTCTGGCTTGCGGCCGCCTCCGGACGGCCTTCTCTGCTGAATGGCATCCCGAGCGCCTCGAGCAGGGCGAACGCCTCGTCGTCGCTCTGGGCGCTGGTGGTGATCGTGATGTCCAGGCCGCGGACTTGGTCCACCTCGTCGTAGTCCACCTCGGGGAAGATGATCTGCTCGCGTACGCCCATCGAGTAGTTCCCGCGGCCGTCGAACGAGCGGGGATTCAGGCCGCGGAAGTCACGGATACGCGGGATCGCGACCGACATCAGCCGGTCAAGGAACTCGTAGGAGCGGGCCCCGCGCAGCGTCACCGCGACACCCACCGGCATCCCATCGCGGACCTTGAACTGGGCGATCGACTTGCGCGCGCGGCGAACGTTGGGCCGCTGGCCGGTGATCGTGGCGAGCTGGTCGGTGGCCGCCTCGAGCAGCTTCGAATCCTGCTTGGCGTCGCCCACCCCCATGTTCACGGTCACCTTCTCGATGCGCGGGGCGCGCATCGGGGTCGAGTAGCCGAAGCGCTCGGTCAGGGCCGGGAGGATCTCCTGGCGATAGCGAGTCTGCAGTCGTGCCTCGGGCATCAGGTCACGCTCCTCCAAGCCATCAGTCGAGCCTCGTTCTGCTTCGGCGGGCGATCCGGTAGCGCTTGCCGTCCTGAATCTCGACGCCGATGCGAGTGGGCTGCCCGGCACCGGGATCGGCCGGCATCACGTTGGAGACGTGGATCGGCCCCTCCTTCTCGATCACGCCGCCGACCGTCTCGGCGCGCTGGGCGCCGCCCACCTGCCGGGGGCGCTGGTGGCGCTTGACGATGTTCAGGCCCTCTACGTACACGCGGTCCTTCTTGGGCTCGACCCGCAGGATCCGCCCTCGCTTGCCGCGGTCCTTGCCCCCGATGATGATTACCTCGTCGCCCTGCTTGAGCCGCGCCGGCATCACAACACCTCCGGGGCGAGGGACACGATCTTCATGAAGTTTCGCTCCCGCAGCTCGCGGGCCACCGGGCCGAAGATACGCGTGCCGCGCGGATTGTTCTGGTTGTCGATTAGCACGGCCGCGTTCTCATCGAAGGCGATGTAGGTCCCGTCCTCACGCCCGTAGGACTTGCGCGTGCGGACGACGACCGCGGTGACCACGTCGCCCTTCTTGACCGAGCCTTGGGGGCTGGCTTGCTTGACCGTGGCCGTGACGATGTCGCCCACACCCGCGTAGCGCCGGCGGTGGCCGCCGCGCACGCGGATGACCAGAATCTCGCGGGCGCCGGTGTTGTCCGCCACGCGCAGTCGCGTCTCGTTCTGGATCACAACGTGATCCTCACTCGGCCCGCTCCACCACTTCGATCAGCCGCCAATGCTTGAGCCGTGACATCGGCCGGCACTCACGGACGATCACCGTGTCGCCGATGTGTGCGTCATTTGACTCGTCATGGGCGTGCAGCGTGCTGGAGGTGCGCACGATCTTCTCGTAGCGCCGGTGGCGCCGCGCGACGTCGATCCGTACCGTGATCGTCTTGTCTGCCTTGTCGGAGACGACCACGCCCTGGCGGGTCTTCTGCCGGCCGGGCCCATGCTCGCGCGGTGGCGTGGTCTGCCCGGTCGGAGCGACGGCTCGGGCCTTCTCGCGCGCCCGTGCGCGCTCGACGCGCCGCGCTCGCGCCTTTCGCTGGCGCTCGGCCACTCGCTCGGCGTGGCGCTCCTCGGGCGTGCGGGTCTGTCGCGTCCTGGCTTGCGCGGCCTTGGCTGCCCGCGCGCGCCGCCGGCGTTCCTTGGGCGGGATTACCTCGGCCGGCTCGCGCGGGCCCGCGGCCGCCTCGCCCGCGCCCTGCGCCTCGGCAGGGGCCTCCGCCACGGTCGGGGTCTCTTCAAGCTCGTTGTTCTCAGTCTCAGCCATTGTCGTTTTTCAGTTCCCGTTCGCGCTGGATGGTGAGCGCCCGGGCGATCTCGCGCTTGGCGCGTTTGAGGCTGGCCGTGTTCTCGAGTTCGGACGTGGCGTGCTGGAAGCGCAGCCCGAACAGCTCGCGGCGCGCCGTCTGGATGTGCTCGCGCAATTCGGTGTCGTTCAGGTCGCGCAAGTCGGCCGGCCTCATCTCAGGCGTCCTCTCGCATCACGAACTTGGTGCGCACCGAGAGCTTGTGTCCGGCCAGACGCATCGCCTCGCGCGCCAGCGGCTCGGGCACTCCGGCCAGCTCGAACATCACGCGTCCCGGCTTAACCACCGCGACCCAGCCCTCGGGCGAGCCTTTGCCCGATCCCATGCGGGTCTCGGCCGGCTTCTTCGTGTAGGACTTGTCGGGGTAGACGTTGATCCACACCTTGCCGCCACGCTTGATCTTGCGGGTCATGGCGATACGCGCGGCCTCGATTTGACGGTTGGTGAGCCAGCCGGCATCGAGCGCCTTCAGGCCGTACTCGCCGAACTGGACCTTGGTCTGCCCGCGGGACATTCCGTGCCGGCGCCCGCGGTGCACCTTCCGGTACTTGACGCGCTTCGGGGCGAGCATTAGCTACCACCACCCTCGCCGCCCGGACGCCCCGAGCCGGAGCCGCCGCCGGGCGCACCGCCCCGGCCGCCGCCGCCACCGCCCGGTCCGCCACCGCGGCCACCGCCGCCGCGGCCACCACCGCCCGGCCCATCGCCACGACCACCGCCGCCCGGCCCACCACTGCGTCCACCCTGACCGCGACCGCCACCCGGACCACCGGGACCGCGACCGCCACCGGGA
>JAFAZZ010000450.1 GCA_019239375.1 Solirubrobacterales bacterium
CGGCGGGGGTGGGCGATCGGGGTCGTGGCAAGCGCCGGAACGAGCTTCCTCGTGATCGGCCCGGTGCTGGGCGGAGCGCTCGTCGACGGCCTCGGGTGGAGGTCGATCTTTCTCCTGAACGTGCCGCTGGTCGTGATCGCGATCGCGCTGGTCCTGCGGTTCATGCCGGTATCGCCCGTCAGGAGCGCGCAGCCACTCGATCGCGGCGGTCTCGTCCTGCTGACCGTCGGCCTCGCCGCCATCGTCGCTGGACTGCTGCACATGCAAACCTGGGCGACCTCCGTCGACGCCGGCGTACTCGTATTCGGGACGGCTGCCCTCGCTGCGTTCGTGGTGCTCGAGCATCGCAGCTCGCACCCTCTGCTTCCGCTGGCGCTCCTCCGGACGCCGCGGCTCGCCGGCTCGATCGCAGCGCTCATCTCGATCCAGGCCTCGGTGCTGGGGGTGACCGTCTACGTGCTGCTGTTCCTGCAGAACGGCCTCAACCTCAGTGCCACCGCGGCCGGCGCCGTTCTGATCGCGGCGGGCATCTGGACGCCGACACTCTCACGTTTCACCGGGAGAATCGCCGACCGCAGAGGAGCGGCGCGTCCGGTGAGCATCGGCCTCGCCGTTGCGGCGGTCGGTCTGGCAGCCGTCGCCGTCGCCGCGCCGACCAAGCATCTCCTGCTGATGGTCCCGGGGCTGATGCTGTTCGGCGCCTCGCGACCGTTCGTGTTCACCCCCGCGAGTGCGGCGGCAATCAAGGCGCTGCCGGCGAGCGATCGCGGGCTCGCGGCGAGCCTCGTCGGCGAGGCGCGGCAGATCGGGGCCGTGTTTGGGGTCGCCGTACTCGGCTCGATCGCGGCGGCCTTCACGGTCTCCCGGCACAGCGGGGCAGGCAGCGCCGGGCTGGAGGCGGCGTTGGGGACCGCCGCGGCCACATCGCTGATTGCCGGAATCGTCGTGAGGTTCTCGTTTGCGAGCCGAACCTCGAGCCGGAGCAGAGCGAAGTTCCGCGCTCGGATGACGAGCAGGCGGATCGTCATCACCTCGATCATGTGCGCGGCCGCATTGGCGGCTTTGATCGGTGCCGGGAATGCGATCGCCGCTCCCGCCGCCTCGAGGATGGGGCAGCCCGCGACCGGCCGTACTGACTGGGGTCGGCTCGGGAGCGTTGGGATCTCGCCAGCTCTGACCATCCGGCGGGTCGGCGTCGCCGGCGCCTGGCACGGCTGCCACTCGCGCAGCGGAGGCAACCGCCAGCGCTATCGGGCGACACGGGACAGCTACGGACCGGCCGTGGGATGCTCCGGCTCCAGCCCAAGCTCCCAGCCTTCGGACCGACGGCGGGTCGGTTCAGGGAGCTCGCGCTAATCAGGGTGTCGCACTGTTTGGTTACCCCGGCATCACCGCGTGGAACTCAATCCGGTAGACGAGCGTGTCCTCGTCGATTGGCCCGGCATGCGCGGCGCGCTGGCGCAGCGACTCGCGGTCGCGCTCGCCGGCTCGTCGAACATCCTCCCGGGTGATCGCCGCGAACGGGACAAGCTCGATGGCGTCGATTTCGATCACACCGAGACCAACTCGGTAGCGACCGCCCTCCTTGACCCGCGGGCGCGTCCACAGTCGCACCGAGACCGTAATGTCTCCCGCGAGGACATCGTTGCGCAACTCGCGGCTGAACTCCACATCGAGGACGCTAGCGGGTGGTCTGCCATAGAACGCGTCGGCGAGTTCCTCTCGGTGGCCCCACCGGGCCCTCGTGCCCTGGTCGAACCCTTGGCTCAGCTCGCGCGATCGGGGACACGACGCTGAGCTCCGTCATGCCCGCCGCTTGGCTGGGAGTCGTGCCCTTGGTCTGGCTGGGTCGCCCCCGCTCGCGTTCCTCGCGTGCGGGTGCGAGTACGATCACGCGCTCGCCTGGCTGCAGCTCGAGCTCGGGGCGGCCGGCGTGAATCTCGCGGCCCTGGGTGACTGCTGCGACTACGCAGTCGGGCGGCCACTCGATCTCGGCTACGCGGTGTCCGCGGGCCGGTGATTCGGCGGTGATCCGAAGTTCGAGGATTTCGTAGCCGCGCAGCGGCGTGTTGGGCGTGTGGATCGCCGCGGAGGGATTCTCGAGGGCGAACTCGGCGGCTATCGCTCCTTCCGCGATCTCCTCCTCGCCGGAGTTGAGCTTGGTGGTGAGTGCCTTGAGCAGGTCTGCGCGCGTCAGCCATCCGCGCAGCTGCCCATCATGAGAGACCACGGGCAGTCCATCGCGGCCGTAAAGGACGAGCTGGCGACGTACCTGCTCGAGGTCCTCTTCGGCGAACAGCGCCTGAGGACGACGCCGGAGCGTTACTGGGCCGACCAGCCGCTTCCAGAGGGACTCTTGCACTGGCCGGCTGGCACCTGCCGCGCCTTCAGGCAGCCGCGCCGACTGGGAGCGAGCGTTAAGCGGCTGCATGACCTCCTCCACGCTCAGCGCCTGCAGCGCACCGAGAGCCTTGGGGCGCTCGATGTCGATCCCGCGCCGCAGCAGCTTGGTGGTGTAGATGCTGCCGTAGGTGATCCGCTTGGCCAGTGGTGCCGCGATCCCGCAGGCCAGCATGATCGGGAGCGTCAGCGTAAGTTGCCCGTCATCTCGGCCACGCTGGCGATCGAGGTCAGCGGTGCTTGAGCGGCGGCGGCGAACACCCCGCCCATGGCGACGACGCCGTAGAGCGCCGGCGGCCCGACAGCAGGGCCGAACAGGTGATGGACGATGATTCCGAAGGCCGTTCCCGCCGCAGCCCCGATGAACAACGAGGGAGCGAACACCCCGCCCGAGCCGCCGATCCACAGGGTGAGGCTCGCGGCGAGGATCTTGCCCACCAGCAGGATGGCCACGAACCACAGCACGAAGTGGTTGGCGAACACCCGGTTCATCACCGGGTCGCCGACCCCGTACATCTGCGGCAGCGCCAATAGCAACAGTCCCAGGAGGAGCCCGCCGGCCACCGGACGCAGCCACGCCGGCCGCTCGCCCCACAGCGCGTCGGTCACGTCCTCGCCCTTGTAGAGGGTCTTCTGAAAGCCGACGCCGATCAGACCGGCGGTGATTCCGAGCAGCGCGATCAGCAGGTATGTGAAGTCGTTGGTGACGCTCAGGTCGTGCGGGATGCCGGCGAAGAACGGCGCGGCGCCGAAGAAGGCGCGGCTGATCACGTCGGCGGTGACCGCCGAGAGGATCGTGGCGGCCAGCGCGTCGAGCGAGAATTCCTTGAGCACGATCTCAAACCCGAAGAACATGCCGGTGAGCGGCGCGTTGAAGGTGGCGGCGATCCCCCCGGCGGCGCCGCAGGCCACGATCACGCGAAGGCGCCCCTCGCTCATCCGCACCAGCTGACCTAGAGTGGAGGCCAGGGCGGACCCGATTTGTACGATCGGGCCTTCCCGACCAACCGACCCGCCGCCACCGATGCACAGCGCGGAGGCGAGCGCCTTGACGATTGTCACCGGCGGCCGGATCCGACCGCCGTTCTCGGCTACCGCGAGCATCACCTCTGGCACTCCGTGCCCGCGTGTCTCCCGGGCAAAGCGCTGAATCAGCGGCCCGTAGATCACGCCGGCAATTACCGGGACGATCAGCACAAACCACCCACCCAGGAACGGAAGGTGGAGACTGGCGGCATGCCCCTGCTGGCCGAAGGTCGCCCGGCCGGTGAACACCCAGGTGAAGAAGTAGATCAGTGCGCGAAACGCCGCCGCCCCCAACCCGGCCAGGGCCCCCACGACCAGCGCCATCGCCAGCAACCCGAGCTTCGAGGCCGCCAGCCAGTCCGAGGTACGGCGCGACCTGCCGCCCATCATCTGGTCCGACCGTGCACCGCGGCCTCGCTGTCCTCTGGCGCGAGGTTCCAGCCTAGCGACCAATCCTGCTCAGGCACAGTTCCGGCAGCATCTGCGAAGGCGCGCAGCGCTCGCAGGACCGCCGCGCGATCTCGCGGCGCCAGTCGCTCGAGGATCCGACCGATCTCCTCGCGCCGCCGATGCGTCACGCGATCGACCAGCGTACGTCCCGCGGCCGTCAATGCCACCAGCACCGCTCGGCGATCCCGGCTCTCGCGCCGCCGGTGAATCAGGCGCTTACGCACGAGTCGGTCGCACATCCGAGTGACGGTCGAGCGCTCCACCTCGAGAGCGCCGGCGAGCTCTGCCACCCGCTGCGGGCCCCGGGCGGCCAACTCGACCAGCACGCGGTACTGGGCCAGCGTCACGCCCTCGGCCAGGTCATCAAGGGATCGGGCGGCGACGGCCACCAGCGCGCGGCTCGCTCCCAAGACCGCGTCGACCAGCTGGTCATCCTGGGCAGGCGCTGCGCTCACCGCTCGCAAAGTCTCGCCGAGATTTGATGCATAGAGCAATAATTGCATACAGCTACGGGTAGTAATGCCCGTAGCAGCTGCCGGTCAATCCGATCCAGGAGGCGTCATGTCATGGCTCGTTGGTCAAGCGTCAAGCGAATGGGAGGTCGCCGCCAAAGCTGCCCTGATGTACGCGACCGCGCTGCTCGCCCTCCGTGCGGGGGAGCGACGCACGCTGGCGCAATGGACGATCATCGATTTCGCGACCGCGGTGGCGATGGGCGCGATCATCGGCCGAACCGCGATCGCCGGCACACAGTCCTACCTGACCGGCGCCGTAGCGGTTTGCACGCTCGTCGTGATTCACCGCGTGGCCAGCCTGTTGAGGCTCCATCCGCGGCTCGGCAGGCTCTTCGACCACCGCATCCGCGTGCTCGTCGCCGACGGGCAGCTCCGCCGCCGGGAGCTGCGTAAGTGCGGGCTGACCGATGGGGACCTGTTCACCCAACTACGCCAGCGTGGTGTCTTCGCGATCGAGGACGTCCGATACGTGCTCTACGAACCGAAAGGCAGCCTCGCCGTCGTCGGCCGGGAGGTGCCGACACACCCGGACCCCGAGCTCGTGAGAGACGGATTGGAGCATGCGGCCGACTATCCAGGCAATGTGGTCGCGTCAGCCTCTAGCCAGACGACCTCCGCGAGTATCCGTGCACCATCGAGGCGATGATCATGTCGACTGATGACGGTAGAGATCGACCGCACGGTAGAGATCGACCGACGCGCACGCGCTCGCCGGCGAGATCGTCGCGGACTCGACCTGACCGCGTAGCTTTCCGCGGCACCGAATACCATTTGCTCTGCGTGCCTTGACGATTTGAGGAGTCAGCGGTGGACGGTTCGCGGCGGTCTGACCCAGGGCCTGAGGTGAGTGCTCCGCGGGATGCGGCTGACTCACCGCCGTCCTCAGCGACGTTTGTCCAGGGTGCGGCGGGCCGGCCCGACCAGCCCGCGCCGGCGGCCAGAGGCAGGCGGCGACGCTGGCCCGTGCTCGCCGGCGTGGCCGTCCTCGCGCTGCTGGCGGCGGCGACGTACTTCGTGACGACGTCGAGCCCACCGAAGAAGGGTGGGGGGTCGCGGAAGAGCCTGCCGGCGGCCGGGCTGCCCCGGGCGTCAACCAGCCGCGTGCGCGTTCGGAAGGCGCATCGACGCGTCGACGTCTTGCCCGCCCCGATCAAGCCGATCTTTCCGCACGCGCTACGTGGCGAAGGCGTCTGGAAGCCCACCGGCCCGAAGGTCAACGGTGGGCCGCCGGTGCTGGTGACGACGTTTCGCTCCGAGCTGGACGATCCGAGCATCGTCGCCTACGTCGCGTGGTTTGACCATACTCGCACCGAGCTCGCCTACTATCCGGGCGGCTCCGAGCCGCCGAACGCCGCCGTACGCGGGCCGATGATGGTCCCCTACGACCAGCGCTCACGGCTGCTTGCGACCTTCAACGGCGGGTTCACCTACACGGACGGCAACAATGGCTCGGCCGACAATGGCCTCACGAACGAGCCGCTGCAGGATGGCAACGCCACGCTTATCGGCTATCGCCACGGTCGCGTGGGGATCGTGAAATGGACTGGCGGCCCGAACGTGGGGCCGAACGTCGCGTGGGCGCGGCAGAGCTTGGCCCCGATCGTCTGGAACGGGCAGCTGAATCCCGATTTGAATGACAACCCGGACAGCCCCCAGTGGGGGTACACGCTGGGCGGCGTGCCCCGCGTCCCGCGCACCGGGGTCGGCATCGACCGTCGCGGCAACCTGCTCTTCGTGCTCGCCGCCGACCAGACGGTGATCACCCTGGCGAAGATCCTCCAGCACATCGGCGCGGTGCGGGCGATGGAGTTCGACATCAACTACGAATGGCACACGCTCATTACCTACAGCCACCACCATGGTCTGGGCCCGAAGTTGGTCGAGCCCCAATCCCAGCAGTCGCCCACCCGCTACCTCGTCCCCGACAACCGCGACTTCTTTGCCGTCTACAAACCCCTGCCGGGTCCGGTCAGCGTTCCATTCAAGTAGGGGATTGCGCCACCATCGTCGACCCTGAGCTGCCGGCGGAGCATGACGCCGGCCTTCGCTGCGGGGTGATCGTCATGCTCAGCACTGCCGCCTGTCCAGTCGCCGAGACGGCGCGGAGCGCCGACTACTTCGCCGCGCAAGCGGCCGGCGAGTGCGGTCCGCGTCCCCCGGGTCGAGCGGCATCGGTATGAGACCTCGCTCATCTGAGATACCGTGCGCAACTCGCCCCGACCGCACGTGTTTGTGCTCACGCCGAATCCCCGCGGTGCCGACGCGGGGAGCGGGGAACCCAGGACGTTGGGGCGAATCCGGCGGTGATCCGCCGGTAGCGCTGGCTTTGCCAGCGCGAGCCCGTCAGCTAAGCCCGTAGGCGCCAGGCCACAGTTCAGCGCCCATACACCACGGGGGTTGCCGTGCCCGGAGCCAGAACCGCAGTAGGCCTCCACCGCCGAGGCGGAGCGCGGGTCAGAGCAGCGCTCGTATGCCTGAGCCTGGTCGTGGCGGGGGGGATCGCCACGGCGGCGCCCGCCGGGGCCGATGCCGCGCTGGTGAGCGCACGAGCGGGAGACGTGGAGGCGTTCTCGGGCGGGATCCAGCAGGTGAACGGCGCGCTCACCGCCACCGGACCGGCCTATCGAGCGGACGCGGCGACGTTCGCCGCGACGTATACCGGCACGGGGGGCGCCGGCCAGGCCAGCGGCACGTTCAAGGTCCAGTGGCGGAGGGGTCAGAGCGTCGCGTATGGCGCCGGCTTCTATCTTCCCGCGAGCTTCCATACCGCATCCACCGGTCAGCAGGCGCTGCTCATGTGGGACACCGGCCCCGGCGCGGGCGGGCGATCCGAGCAGGGCGGTGTAGTCATCGACTACAGCGATAACGCGGGGTACCTGGTGGCGGACACGGTCACCAACGGGTCCGCGGTCCAGCGGGTGCTAGCGGGCCCGTTCGCGCTCCCGATCGGGACATGGTTCACGCTCCAGGTCCGCCAGCTGCTCGGCTCCGGATCGGCGGCGTATAGCGATGTGTACCTGGACGGTCGGCTGGTTGGCGCCTCGCGTGCCCCGAATGTCTCTGCTCAGCGGATCGCCCGTGTGCGCTATGGAATCGTCGGGCTGACCCCCGATGCCGCGCAGGGCCCGGTCGCGCTCGACTTCGACCAGGCCAGCGCCGCCGGCTACACCGGCTACGTCGACCCGCTCGGGGGCGATCGATACGTCACCAGGCGGACCGACATGGGCGTCGATTTCTGTCTGGCACCAGGCGAGCCAATCCGAGCCCTGGGAGACGGGATCGTCATGGGCATCCGGCCGGATTGGTTCAGGCACCAGCCTTACCTCTGGTACCAGCTGCTCGACGGCCCCGACGCCGGCCGCTACGTCTACGTCGCCGAGCAGATCAGGCGACTGGCCCGTATTGGCACACAGCTCACTACCGGTCAACCGGTCGCCTACTACAAGAAGTCCGGCACCTGCATCGAGACGGGTTGGGGTGCCGCCGATGGCGCCACCCTCGCCCAAGCCACCACCGGCTACACCGAAGGCCAGGTCACCCCAGGCGGTGTCTCGTTCGCCCACTTCCTGATCTCACTCGGCGTCCAGGGGCCCTTCGATCTGACCCCCACCCCGATCAAACGCAAGCATCCCTAGCGGCCAGTCCACAACCCACCGCCTGCCAGCACGACCTGACATTCGCGTTGGACGCCGCCCCGACTAAAAATGACCGCTGCCGCAGGCGCCGTCCCACTCGGGACCGATGATCCTCAAGCGCCTGATTTCCGCCGGTGCTGTCGCCGACCTGACCCTTCATCCGCGACCGTCGATACGACAGTGACTGGTCACCGTGATCAGGCGGAACCTGCGGGACGCCGAGACCCATGGTGACCGGCGCGCACGCAGCTATCGCCACTCCTGCTCGCCTGGGCCGCAAACCCGCGCTCGACCGGTGACTTGTCCGCTTTTGAGTAAGGGTAATCTTAGGCGTCCTCCGATTGACGCGACGCTGGAGAGTGTGCAAGCGAGGAGCGGCGTGCCGCTCGGCGAACGGGTACTATTGCCTTCTTCGTGTCCTGCTCGGTCGAGGCTGGGGTGTGATCGGATGGCCGGTCTGCGGAGGTCTGACTTCGGTTCTGATGTGAGCGATCCGCCGGGTTCGGCCGGCTCGCCGCGGCTCTCGCCCCTCCTTCGCGACGCGGCGCAGGGCGAGCGGCGACGCGACGCTGCGGCGAGGCGACGCCGGCGACGTCGGCGCATCTTGATCGGGGTGCCCTTCCTTGCTGCGCTGTTGTGGGCGATTGTTTCGTATGCGACCTGGATGCTGCAGCCCACAAGCGAGCCATGGAACGTGCGTAGCGTGGAGTGGGTGAGACACAAGGTGCCGTTGGGCAACCCGATCGTTGACGAGATCGAGCGCGTCTACTACAACTTGAACACGCCGAAGAAGGGTGGGCCACAGCTGAAGGCCCTGCCCGCCGTGGGGCTATCTCATCTGGCGGTCGGCCGCATGCTTGCCGTCCAAGCCCGTAGCCACGCCTCTCCCTGGCCGCCCCCGATCAAGCCGATCTTTCCGCATCCGCTGTCCGGCGAAGGGGTTTGGAAGCCGACAGGTCCACCGGTCAATGGTGGCCCACCGGTGCTCGTGACAACCTTCCGCACCGAGTTGGACTATCCGCGCATCGTCGCCTACGTCGCCTGGTTTGACCACACGCGCACCGAGATCGCGTATTACCCCGGCCGCTACGAGCCACCCAGCGCGGCCGTACGCGGGCCGATGATGGTGCCGTACAGCCAGCGCGGGCGGCTACTCGCGACGTTCAATGCCGGATTTACGGCCACGGACATCAACAACGGCTCGACGGTGAATGGCCGCGTCAACGAGCCGCTGACGGACGGCAACGCTACGCTGGTCGGCTATCGCGATGGCCGGATCGACATCGTGAAGTGGAGCGGCGGCTCGAACGCGGGGCCGGATGTGGCGTGGACGCGCCAGAGCCTGCGTCCGATCGTCTGGAACGGACGCCTAAACCCTGACTTGAATGACAACCCCGACAGCCCGGAGTGGGGGTACTCGCTAGGCCACGCCACACGCGTGTGGCGCACCGGCGTTGGTGTCGACCGCCGCGGCAACCTCTTCTTCGTCGCGGCCGACGACCAGACGGTGATCACGCTGGCCAAGATCCTCCAGCACATCGGCGCGGTGCGGGCGATGCAGTTCGACATCAACCCCGAATGGCACACGTTGATCTCCTACACCCACGCCCACGGTCTCGTTCCGAGGTTGGTTGAGCCCCAGGACCAGCAGTCGCCGGATCGCTACCTGGTGCCGGACGACCGTGACTTCTTTGCCGTCTACCGACGCCTGTCCGGCCCGATTACCGTCCCGTTCCGGTAGGGATTACACCGCTTCGACGAGGAAAGTCCCGACCAGCCTCTCGACGGGGTCCGCCGCCGCTCGCGGCAGGTCTTGCGACGGTTGGGGTGGACCGAGACGTTCCGGTCTCGCGGCGTCGGCCTCGATCCGCTTCGCCTGCGTTCATCCGATCGCGGTCGGCGTGCAGAGAAGCGAAGGACGCCGTCGTAGCAGGGGAGGTGTCGCTAGTGATCTTGGGGCTTGATCCCGGTGCCGAGAAGCAGGAGCCCCACCCTCCGCTCGAACCATCCGCGCTCGAAGCGGACGAGCTTGTCCGCTAGCCGCCACCCGAGCGCTGCCGTGAACGGGGCGAGGGCGAGAAAGGGATGGACGCGCACGTCCTCCAGCCCGAGCTCCTGGAGCAGCTGTCGCAGCCGGCGCGGCTCGAATCTGTTGATGTGCTGGGGGGTGTAATTCAACTCGCCGAAGCGGTTCACGAGTATCTGGACGAGCGGCCACGCACTGCGGAAGTTCGGAGTAGTCACGACGAGCTTCCCGCCGGGGCGAAGGCGCTCGATCGTCGCCCTGAGCACGTCGTCAAGTTCGGCAGGCGCGAGGTGCTCGACCACCTCCACGACGGTCGCCACGTCGTAATCGCGGCACTCGTCCGACAGCGCGCGCGCCGACACGGCGGCGAAGCGCTTTGACTCGCTCGCGTACACGCGACGTGCGTAATCGATCTCGGCGTCGCAGATGTCGATGCCCGTCGAGACGAAGCGGTCGTTGAGCAACCCGATCAGCGTACCTGGCCCGCACCCCACGTCGAGGTGGCAGTGGCGCCCCTCCATCTCCTCGACGACGCGCGTGAACTTCAGGTGGTGCCATTTGCTCTGAATGCCCCGACAACGCTGGTAGATCGCGTCGTAGTACCCGCCGGGGATTGTCCCGTAGTCGAATCGGCCGTCGGCGCCAGCGTCAATTAGCGCCGGGCTCACGCCGGGCGCGAACGTGCGGACCAAGCGTCCGCTACGCGAGTGTGCGGCCGGGCGCTCGCGCCAAGCGCTTTGAGCATGCCGATGCCGTGGCTGACGGAGATGGTGTCGAAGTCGCGTGCGAACTTCTTATCATGCTTGGACCACGGAAACCGGCAGCTAGGTCCCGAGCCAGCATCCCGGTTGGCCATTGTGCTCCCAGTGTGGGCATTTCCACGATTCCTGACCGTATGGCTGCTCGCGTTGCTCAGCGCTTGCGGAACGTGTTTTCCGGAGTAGACCTCGTGACCAGCAAGATCGCGGACCTCGGCGGATGCCCAGACCGGACAACTCCCACCAGCAAAAGCGCTTCGCACGGTAGCCGGCGGCACAGGAGAGCCGCTGTTCAACCGTCGTAACGATAAGGTGGCAATTTCTGGCACATCACAGCCGCCATCGCGAGGACAGGTCATGCCTCCACACGTTGCCCCTGCGGGTTCCTGACGTCGATGGGCGCTGACGGGCCGGGGAAGACGTCCGTCGGGAAGCGCAAGACGCTCAAGCGGCGTGGTGCCGTGGCCCGTGGTTTCGCATCGGCTCAGCTTCTCGCCTCGACGTGCGCGGTATTGCTCGCGACGAGCAGCGCCGTGCCAGCGCGGCAGTTGCCCCACGCGGGCTCGAGAGATGCAGCAGCTCACTTGGCCACGCCTGGAGCCGGCCCGTTCGCGGTAGGAGAAATCGTCACTACTCTGACCGACAACAGCCGACGCGTTACCTTGCCTGGACGTCGTCGTGTCCCACGACGGCTGGTGACGGTGATCCGTTACCCCGCGGTTGGCGAGCCCTCGCAGACTGATGAGCCTGGGGCTCCGTCGGCGAGGGTGGACGGACCATTCCCCTTGATCGTGTTTGCTCACGGGTTCAGAGCCACGCCCGATAGCTATTCAAGGCTCTTGCGCGCCTGGGCGCAAGCGGGCTACGTGGTGGCGGCGCCGGTCTTCCCGCTCACGAACACGAGGGCCCCCGGCGGCGCCGACGAGTCCGACCTGGTCAACCAGCCCAAGGACATGAGCTTCGTGATCAGCCGCATGCTGGCCAGGAGCGCCACCGAACATGGCGTCCTCGCAGGCCTGATCAACCCGAACGAAATCGCCGTCGCAGGACACTCAGATGGAGGCTCCACGGCGCTGGCTGTCGCCTACAACCGCCTCTACGTCGATCATCGCATCCGTGCCACCGCCATCCTTGCCGGGGCAGAGATCCCCGGGGTGTACGGCTACGACTTCCCAGCTCCCAGCCCGCCGCTGCTCGCCGTGCAGGGGACGGCTGACACCAGCAACATCCCCGCTTCCACCCGCATCTACTTCCGAATCGCGCCAGCCCCAAAGTTCCTGCTTTCCCTCCTCGGAGCTGGCCACGGGCCGCCGTACATCAATGAGCAGCCTCAGCTCGGAATCGTCGAACAGGTAACCATCGCGTTCTTCGACGCGTATCTCAAGGGCGTCTCCGGATCGCTCTCGCGGATGTGGAGGGCGGGGGACATCTCCCGGGTGGCGACGCTCACCGGTCAACCGCCGTTGCCGGCCAAACCACAGCAGGAGATCAAATCGGTCTCGATCAGGGACGGCGCCTCGTGGATGCCCAGCCCGTGGCCCGCTCGGGGGTGAGCCGGGAGGTTGCCGAGCCGGTTTCGTGACGGCGAAGACGGGAAGAGGACAAGGGTCATGTCAGTGGCGGGCACGTCTCAGCGCACAGGATTGTCAGCGGGGGGCACGTCTCAGCGCACAGGATTGGATCTGACCAGGGGCACGATCGTCGCCGCGTGCTTGGCGGCGTGTGTCGGTCAGATCGGGTTTGCCACCCCGGCGGTGCTGAACGGCCTGTTTCAGCAGGACCTCGGGACGACCGCCTCGCAGCTCAACTGGATCTCCGCGGCCATCGTGATCCCCTTGACGGTGTTCGAGCTGACGTTCGGCGTCATCGGCGACCTCTTCGGGCGAAAGCGGCTGCTCGTCGGCGGTGCGTTGCTGATGATGATCGGTGAGCTGATCGCCGCCGTGTTCACGCCGAGCCCGAGCACGCATAACGCCGTCGTGGTGGTGTGGATCGGCATGGCATTCGCGGGCGTTGGCGGTGCCGCGCTGTTCCCCACCTCGCTGGCGATGATCGCCGCCAAGACGAGGACGGCCAAGGCACGGGGAAAAATGATCCCCATCTACGCGGCGGCGCTGTCATCGGGTGGGTTCCTCGCCCCCGTGCTCGCCGGCCTGTTGACGAAATTGACGTGGGGCGGGGATCCGCACGCCAGCTGGCGCTGGGCATTGCTCGCCGTCATGGCGACCGCCCTGCTGAGCGCCGTCGTCTCGTACTTCGGGGCCGCCGATTCCAGATCGCCCGAGGGTCGCACGCTCGACTGGCCAGGTCAGATCACGTTTGCGATCGGTCTGTTCGCCCTTCTGTTCGCGGTGGTTCAGGCGTCCTCGTTCGGCTGGACAGGCATACAGAGCGTGATTGGCTACATCGTTAGCGCCGTGTTCATGGCCTGGTTCGTGCGCATCGAATTGCGAACGAGCGAGCCAATGCTGAGGTTGAAGCTGTTTGCCAGCCGCAACTTCTCCTTGAACTCATTCGTGACTGTGCTCGGCATGTTCGCGTTCCTCGGGTGCGCGGCGGCCACCAGCCTCCGTTTGACTGCTGTGCAGGGCTTCAGCCCGCTGGAGGCATCACTTGGGTTCGTCGCGCTGCAGGGATTCGCGTTGTTCCTGCTGCCGGTGATCTCGTGGATGATGCCCCGGGTGAACCCGCGCTGGGTGCTCGGCGGCGGCTTCTTGCTGCAGGCCGTGGGCGCCGCCTGGGCGGCCACGGTCTCGATCAACCACGTTTCGGTGGCGGCGATCCTACCGCCGCTTGCCGTGGTCGGCATCGGCTTTGGCTTCTCGGTCTCGTCCGTGACCGCCGTGGCGGTCAACACGGTACGCATCCAGTTCGCGGGAATGGCCAGCGCCACCACCAGTCTGTTGCGGGACTTCGGCTTCGCGTTGGGGCCTACGGTCGTGATCGCCATCGGTACCAGCCACGCCGCCGGCAAGATCAGAGACGCCATTGCCGGCAGCCCAACGCTGCAGCATCAGGTGGCGACGTTCTACCACTCGGTCGCGACTGCCCCCCCGGCCGCCAAGGCTGCGGCCGCAGGCGCCGTCGGGGCCGTCAAGTCC
>JAFAZZ010000492.1 GCA_019239375.1 Solirubrobacterales bacterium
GCAGCCGCCAAGCGCCCAGCAGGTAGCCGCTAAGCCCGCAGCGGGTAGCCGCTAAGCCCGCAGCAGGCAGCCGCTAAGCCCGCAGCAGGCAGCCGCTAAACGGCGTCTCCCCGCGGGCGGGCGCTAATGCTCCGAAGGCGTCTTCGCGGCCTCGTCGGATGCTGCCCCGCCGGAGCCAACATGGACGGTCGGCTCGCCCGCGCCGGCGTCCGGCACGTCCGCCGGCCGCGCGTGGCCCGCGCGCGCCGCGACACGAGGGCGCACGGCCGCGGCGGCGGCCCGCACGCCGCCCTGGATGCCGCTTGGCCACAGGAGCATGGCGCCGATCAGCACCAGGCCATACACGGCGATGGGCAGATTGTGCGAGACGTTGGTCGAGAGCGAGAACGAGTTCGCGATGTCGTTGGTCCAGTTCGGCAGGAGCACGAGCAGGGCGGCGCCCCAGACGGCTCCCCACAGGGAGCCGAGGCCTCCGATCACCACGCCGGCGAGCAGGGTCAGCGACAGCTGGAGGGGGAACGCACCTGGCTGTGCGAGCTGGGTCACCACCGCCAGCAGCCCGCCCCCCAGGCCGGCCGCGGCTGCGCTGAGTGCGAAGGCCAGCGTCTGCATGCGACCGACGCGAAGCCCGGCCAGCGATGCGGCGATCTCGTCGTCGCGCACCGCCCGCAGCGATCTGCCGATGCCGCTGTGGTTTACGTTGTAGAAGACGAACAGCGTGACCAACGCGCCCCCGCACGCGATCCAGGCCTCCCACCGCTCCAGCGGGAAGCTGCTCCCAAGCGAGCTCGGCGGTACCGGCGGATTGATCGACAGCCCGTTCTCGCCGCCGAAGAAGGCGGGGAACTTGTCGGCCAGCGCGGGCAAGCCCACCGCGAAGGCGAGCGTAGCGCCGGCCAGATACGGACCGCGCAGGCGGCTGGCCGCCATTCCCACCGGGATGCCGACGATCAGCGTCACTACCACGGCGGCGGCCAACTCGGGAAGCAGGGCCCAGCCGGCGTTTCCGAGCTTCGCCACCGTGTAGGCGCCGACAGCCATGAACGCGCCGTGGCCGAGGGAGATCTGCCCGCTCGAGCCCGCCAACACGGTCAGCCCGGCCAGCACACAGAAGTAGTAGGCGCCGTCGGCCAGCTGCAAGTTCCGGTAGGGGCTGAGCGAGTCGGTGACGAGCAGCAGGACAAGGCCTACGACCGCCACGAGGGCGAGTGAGCGCAGCAACGTGCTGGCGCGGAACACACCCCGCGCCGCGGTCATACTCGCCGCTCCTTGGTGGCCGAGAACAGGCCGGTGGGCCGGATCATGAGCACGATCACGAGGATGGCCAGGGCGGCCAGCGGCACGAGCGCCGACCCCTCGTAACCGGCGACGTAGGAGAGGGCGAGGCCGAGCACGAGGCCGCCCACGACGGCTCCCGGCGGGCTGTCGAGGCCGCCGAGCACAGCGGCCACGAACCCGATGATCAGGAGCGGGTCGAAGCTGTTGGGGCCGAGAAACACCGACGGCGCGACGAGCACCCCGGCGAGGGCACCGGTCATCGCAGCCAGGGCCCAGCCAAGCGTCAGCATGCGCCCAACGCGCACGCCGAGGAGCCGAGCCACCTCGGGCGCGAACGCGGCGGCACGCATTCTCAGCCCCAGCGACGTCGCGCGGAACAGGAGGGCCAGCGCCGCCGCGACGGCGATCACCACCAGCACGATGAACGTGTCGTTGGGGGTGAAGAGCAGGGTGGTGCCGCCCACACGGTAGCCGCGCAGCGAGAAGGCGGCCGGGAACGAGCGCGGCGTGTTGCCCCAGATCATCCCCGCGACGGCGACCAGCAGCGTGTACAGGCCCAGGGTCAGGATCACGGCGTTGAGCGGCGGGGCATGCTCGACTGGCCGCACCACCACGCGCTCCACCACCGCGCCGAAGACGAACCCGGAGGCGAGCGCCAGCACGAAGCCGAGCACATACGAGCCGCCCGAGCTGATGACCGCCGAGGCAATGAATGTCGTGATCATCAGCATGGCGCCCTGGGCGAAGTTGACGACCCGCGTGGAGCGCCAGATCAGCACGAGCGCGAGCGCCACTGCGGCGTAGATCGCTCCGTTGGAGATGCCGTTGAGCGTGAGGTCGATGAACTTGGTCATGGCTCCGCAGTCATTTAGAACCCGAGGTAGGCGTGCAGGAGCCGGTCGTCGGCCGCCAGCTTGTGTGGATCCTGCTCGGCCACGACGCGGCCCAGGTTGAGGACGACGCCGCGGCTGGCGATCGAGAGTGCGCTCCGCGCGTTCTGCTCCACGAGCAGGACGGTCAGGCCGAGCGTGTCGGCCAGCTTGCGGACCAGGCTCATAATCTGAGCTACCAGCACCGGTGCCAACCCGAGCGAGGGCTCATCGAGCAGCAGCACGCGCGGCCGTCCCATCAGGGCACGCCCGATCGAGAGCATCTGGCGCTCGCCACCCGAGAGCCGCGAGGCGGGCTGAGTCCGTCGCTCTTCCAGGCGAGGGAACAGCTCATAGATCTCGGCGGGCGGCGCGGCGTCCCGGCCTCGCCACATCCCGCCCAGGCGCAGGTTCTCCTGCACGGTGAGTTCGGCGATCACGCCGCGGCCCTCCGGGACGTGCGCCATCCCGAGCCGCACGATCTCCTCGACCGGGCTTCGCGTGATGTCCTGGCCGGCCAGCTTGACCTGCCCCGCGCTGGGTCGCACCAAGCCGGTCAAGGTCCGCAGCAGGGTCGTCTTGCCCGCTCCATTGGCGCCGAGCACGGCGGTCACCGAGCCCTCGGGCACCTCGAGCGAGACGTGATCGACCGCCCGGACCGGGCCGTAGTCGGTGGTCAGCTCCTCAATCGTGAGCATCCTCGGCTCCTGCGGTGGCCAGGGCGCCGGCGTCCGCCGCCTCCCGGCCGAGGTAGGCCTCGAGCACGCGCGGATCCTGCTGGACAGCTGCCGGCTCGCCTTCGGCGATGAGCCGCCCGAAGTCGAGCACGACCACCCGGTGGCACACCGAGACCACGAAGTCCATGTGGTGGTCCACGAGCATTACCGCCACGGCGCTGCCAAGCGAGCCGATCAGCTCGCCGAGGTCGCCGAGCTCGCGGGAGTCAAGGCCGCCGGCCGGCTCGTCGAGGAGCAGCAACTCGGGCTCGCAGGCCAGCGCCCGGGCCAGCGCCACCCGCTTCTGCACGGCGTAGGGCAGCGTGCCGGGCAGGCGATCAGCCACGTCCTCGCAGCCCAGCCGGGCGAGCGCGGCTAGTGCGCGCTCGCGTAGGCGGCGCTCTTCGCGGTCCGACCACGGCAACGCGAGCATCGCGCTCACCAGCGGCGTGCGGCGGAATCGCTGCGCGCCCGTCATCACGTTCTCGAGCACCGTGAGGCCGCCGAACAGGCCGACGCCCTGCAGCGTGCGGGAGATCCCGAGGGCGGCAAGGCGGTCGGGGGAGACGCGCGCGAGGGGACGCTCGCGCCAGGTGAGCGTGCCCGACTGCTGCCTCACGAAGCCGCAGATGACGTTGAACAGGGTGGTCTTGCCGGCGCCGTTGGGTCCAATCACCCCGAGCACCTGACCGCGGGACACGTCCACCGACACGCCATCCAGCGCGATGATGCCGCCGAACGAGACAACCACGTCGCGAACCGACAACCCAGCGCCGGTGGGCGGCTCCCTCGACTCCACGCGCGCAAGCTACAGGAGCGAACCGCGCGTGCCAATGGTGAGACACGCTGGCCTACGAGTTCTTAATGACGATCCCGTAGAGGATGTCCGCCACGTGCTCGGTCGAGTCGATCGCGGCCTCGAGGCGCTCGAACAGGTCCTTCCAGCGGATCACGACCATCGGGTCGATCCGCGCGTCGAAGAGCGAGGCGACGGCCTCGCGGGTGATGCGGTCGCCTTCGTTCTCGAGCCGGTTGACCTCGACCGTGTGCTGGGAGATCTCCCGCTTGAAGCCGTGCAGGAGCGGGATCGCCTTGCCGATTTCTTGACACGCCATGTTCAGTACGTGGGCGAGGCTGATCGCCTGGTCCATGGGGGCCTCGATCCGGTACAGGCCGAGGTAGTCGGCGACCTCCTCGGTGTAATCGACGATGTCGTCCAGCGCGGAGGCCAGGGCCAGGATGTCCTCGCGGTCGATCGGGGTCACGAACGTATGGTTGAGGCGATCGATTATCTCGTGCGTGATCCGATCACCCGCGTGCTCGCATTCGAGGATCTCGCCGGCTAGCTCGCGGCTATCCGGGAAGTTGACCATGAGCCGATCCAGTAAGTCGGCGGCCAGCATCACGTTCTGGCCGGCCTCCTCGAACAACTCGAAGTAAGCCCGGTCGCGCGGAGCGAACAGATCTCCGAGGCGCGCCATCACGTCGGATGGTATTGCCGGAGGGTCGTCACCGGGCTCAGCCAAGGGCAGGCAGGCCGCCCTCGAAGGCGCGAAGCTCGTCCTCGTCGATCGAGTACGCGTGCTCAGGTCCCGGGAACGTCCCGCCGCGCACCTCCGCGGCGTAGGCCGCGACGCCGGCGATCATCTGCTCCCGCAGCTCGCCGTAGCGCTTGGCAAAGCGCGGAGCGTGGCCGTCGTAGATGCCGAGCAGGTCGTGGAACACGAGCACTTGGCCGTCGGTGGCCGGGCCTGCGCCGATCCCGATCACCGGGATCTCGAGGCGCGCCATCAGCAACTGTGCGACGGCCGCCGGGATGGCTTCGAACACGATCGAGAAACAGCCCGCCTCCTGCAGGGCAATCGAGTCACGGGCGACATCGAGGGCCCGCTCCGCGGTCCGGCCCTGGGCGCGATACCCCCCGAGGGCGGTCGCCGTCTGCGGCGTGAGCCCGACGTGGCCCATGACCGGGATGCCCGCCTCGACGATCGCCCGGGCGCGCTGGACGCTGGTGCCGCCGCGCTCGAGCTTGACCGCATCGCAGCCGGCCTCCTTGACGAACCGCTGCGCGGTGGCGATCGCCTGCTCGTCGGAAGCCTCGTAGGAGCCGAAGGGGAGATCGCCGATGAGCAGCGGCGTTCCCAGGCCGCGACGGACGGCGGCGGCCAGTATCAGCATCTCCTCGGTCGAGACCGGCACCGTGGAGGGGTAGCCGAGCACGGTCATGGCGCCGGAGTCGCCGACCA
>JAFAZZ010000568.1 GCA_019239375.1 Solirubrobacterales bacterium
GCGGGCATGGGACGCCGGCGGCTCGGCAACCAGGAGGTGCTCCAGGCCGCGCGCGAGAACCCGGACGTGCTGATCCCGTTTGGGAGCGTGGACCCGCACAAGGGGAAGCTTGGTGTCCGGGAGGCCCAGGAACTCATTCAGGCCGGAGTCAAAGGGTTCAAGTTTCACCCCAACACCCAGGCGTTCTGGCCCAACGACCGCGCCTTCTATTCGCTGTACGAGGTGATCGCCGAAGCCGGGCTGATCGCGCTGTTCCACACCGGCACGACCGGGATCGGCGCGGGCCTGCCCGGCGGCGGCGGCGTGCATCTGAAGTACTCAAACCCGATGTGCATCGACGACGTGGCCGCCGACTTCCCCGGCCTCGACATCATCCTGGCTCACCCTTCCTTCCCCTGGCAGGAGGAGGCGCTGGCGATCGCCGTCCACAAGCCCAACGTCTACATCGATCTGTCCGGGTGGTCGCCCAAGTACTTCCCGCCGATCCTCGTCCAGTACACCAACACGCGCCTGAAGACCAAGATGCTGTTCGGTTCGGACTTTCCGCTGATCGCTCCGGATCGCTGGCTGAAGGACTTCGAGCAGCTGGCCATCAAGGACGAGGTCCGGCCTCTCGTGCTCAAGGACAACGCGGCGAAGCTGCTCGGCCTGCGCTGAATTCACCACCCGCGGCGCGATCGGCGGGGCGCCCCTTGCACGTTCAGCGCAGGGTTGTTTGCGGACCTTCCCATCGGGTATTGCACGCTCGGCTGGTGTGGCCTCGATCGCTCGGAAGCGAGAGTCGGCCGCGCTTGCCTCTCCTCTCCTCCCTCACCTGGCGGCAGTCCTATACGGGGCTGCCGTCAGGTGCTTGGTTCGAAGCCGAACGCCTCGGCCGCGGCGTCGAGCCGCTGACGCTCCAGGCGCCGGCGCTGGGAGCGGGCACGCTTGATCAACGGCTCGAGCTCGGCCTCGGGAATCCCTCGCTCGGCGGCGTGCCGGAGCGTCTGCCACATGGCCAGCTTGCCCTCCACACCAAGCGACAGGACCTCCAGCTCCTCCAGCCGGCTGAGCGTCGAGTAGCCGGTCAACCGGCCGTTGAGCTTGAGCCGACCAATCTTCTCCGCGCTCCAGGCCACCGCCGCCTTTGCCGGGTCGACCCGGATGCCGAGCCGCTGCATGATCAGCCTGAGAGCCTGGCGGTCTTCCTCGATCTCCGCCGCCAGCACCGCGAGCTGATCGCCGTAGTGCGTTCCGCGATTGCTCTGCGCGGCACGGCGCGCGAGCTGCACCGCCGCAACCGACGCGGCGTGGTGGTCATTGAGGTAGATAGCGAGCTTGCTCAACGCCACCACAGTACGACGTAGCCGAGCAGCGCGGCGGCAGCCCACACCAGTGTCGAAGCCAACAGCACAAACCCGCCCCGCATATGGCCGAAGGTAAGCGCGGCGATGGCCGCGAACAGCGTGAGCGCGCTCGCTCCGACGATCGCCCCGCGTGCGTCCTCGCGCGCCTCGCCCGCGTCCTCCTCCTGCTCGATCAGGGTCAGGCTGGCGGCCATGATGGCGGGAAAGCCGAGCAGGATCCCGCCCACCCGCGCGCCGAACGCGAGCGTCACCAGCCCCGCGCCCACCGACGTCAGGGCCCCGGCCACGAAGCGGATGATCAGCTCGCGCGCCCTCGTCTCCTTGACTTTGCCCAGCGAGAACGCCGGCCGCTGATCGACGCGGTCGCGGACCGACGGCTCGTGTGCCTGCGGGCTCATGCCGCAAGCAGCGGCACCGCGACCACCGCAGCCACCGCCGTCCATACGCCGAGCGCCGCCATCGACGCCACCGACGCTCGCGCCCGCTTGAGCAGCGGGATGACCGCCGCGGCATAGGCGACCATCCCGGTGGCGCCGGCGACCATCCCGGCAGACGCCTGATGGGCGTCATGGGCGCCCTTGTCGAGGAGAATCACCGCGAGCCCGGCCAGCGCCACCGCCGGCGCAGCGCTGAGGAGCCCAGCGAAGCGCTTGGGCTCGAGTGCCTGGGAGAGCAGCGCGAACGCCAACACCAGCGTCCCGCCGAGCAGACCCTTGATGGCCAGGATCACGACATCGTGCATGGCGCCATTTGGCTACCCGGTGACGTGAACGTCAAGCCGGGTAACAACATGCCATGCGAGTCGTCGTGATCGGGGCCACAGGCAACGTGGGCACCAGCCTGCTCGAGTGCCTCGAACCCGAGACGCAGGTCGAGGAGATCGTGGCGGTGGCGCGCCGCGCCCCGGCCCGCGGCTTCGCCCGGACCACGTTCATGCCCGCCGATATCGCCTCATCGGACCTCGTGCCGATCCTGCGCGGCGCCGACGTGGTCGTGCATCTAGCCTGGCTGATCCAGCCCGGCCGCACCGAGTCGATCACCTACCGCGTCAACGTGGCGGGCAGCGAGCGGGTGTTCGGAGCGGCGGTCGAGGCGAACGTGCCGGCGATCGTCTATGCGTCCTCCGTGGGCACCTACTCCCCCGGTCCCAAGGATCGCTTGGTCGACGAATCCTGGCCCACGGAGGGGATCCGCACCTCGTTCTACGCGCGGCACAAGGTGGCGGTAGAGCGTCAGCTCGATCGCCTCGAGCGCGAGCACCCGTCGACCCGAGTCGTGCGCATGCGCCCGGCCCTCATCTTCAAGGCCGACGCCGCGACAGAGATCCGGCGGTTGTTCGCCGGCCCTTTGCTGCCGCGCGCGCTGCTGCGGCCGGAGCTGATCCCGTTCGTGCCCGACGTCCCGCGCCTTCGCTTCCAGGCGGTTCACTCCCTCGACGTCGGCGACGCCTACCGGCGGGCCGTGCTCGCGGATGTCCGCGGTGCGTTCAACGTGGCCGCCGACCCGCCGATCGGCCCGCGCGAGCTGGCGGACGTCCTCCATGCCCGCCGCCTCAGCCTGCCTGGGTCGGCGCTCCGCGCGGCCGCCGCCGCGACGTTCGCGCTCCGTCTGCAACCCACCGAGCCGGGCTGGGTCGACATGGCATTCGCGGTGCCGCTGCTCGACAGCGCGCGCGCCCGCAGCGAGCTCGGCTGGGCGCCCCGGCGTACGTCCACCGAGGCCCTCACCGAATTGATCGAGGGGATGCGTCGCGGCGACGACTATCAGACGCCGCCGCTGGCCGGAGGGACGAGCGGGCCGGGCCGGATCCGGGAATTTCTCACCGGGCTCGGCGCCCGGCCCTGAGCGCTCCGGCCGAAGGACCCGCGCTCGGCCTTGAGCGCTCCGGCGGAAGAGCTCGGCGCCCGGCCCTGAGGCGCTACGGCGTAAGCAGGATCTTGATTGCGCCGTCTTGCTTCTTCTGGAAGATCTCGTAGGCGTGCGGTGCCTGCTCCAGCGGGAGCTTGTGCGTGGCCAGGTCCTCGATCCCAAGCGGATCGGACTCCTGTTCGAGCAGCGGCATGATCCCGTCGACCCAGCGCTTGACGTTGGCCTGGCCCATGCGCAGCTGGATCTGCTTGTCGAACAGATCCATCATCGGCATCGGGTCGACCATGCCGCCGTAGACGCCGCTGAGCGAGATCGTGCCGCCGCGCCGGACAGTGTCGATCGCGGTGTGCACGACGCTCAGGCGGTCCACTCCGCCCTTCTCGATCAGCTTCGCCGCGACTGCGTCGGGCAGCATCCCGGCCAGCGACTGGGCGAGCTTGCCGAGAGGCGCACCGTGCGCCTCCATCCCGACCGCGTCGATCACCGAATCGGGCCCGCGGCCGTCGGTCATGGAGCGGAGCGCGTCGGCGATGTCCTTGTGCTCGAGCAGATCGACCGCGTGCACGCCGTGCCGGCGCGCCATCTCGAGCCGCTCGGGGACCAGGTCGATCCCGAACACCTCGCGGGCGCCGCGGTGTGACGCGATCCGGCTCGACATCTGCCCGATGGGCCCGAGCCCGAACACCGCGACCGTCCCGTTCTCGGGAATCGCCGCGTACTCGACGGCCTGCCATGCCGTCGGCAGCACGTCGGACAGGTACACGAAGCGCTCGTCGGGCGGTCCTTCCGGCACCTTGATCGGCCCGAAGTGCGCCTGCGGCACGCGCAGGAACTCAGCCTGGCCGCCGGGCACCTGGCCGTACAGTTTGGTGTAGCCGAAGAGCGCGGCGCCCTTGCCCTGGTCGCGCACCTGGGTCGTCTCGCATTGCGAGTACAGCTCCTGGTCGCACATGAAGCAATGTCCGCAGGAGACGTTGAACGGGATCACTACGCGATTGCCCGGCGCGATGTGCGTGACTCCGGAGCCGACCTCCTCCACGATCCCCATCGGCTCATGGCCGAGTATGTCTCCCTCGTCGAGGAACGGACCGAGCACCTCATACAGGTGGAGGTCGGAGCCGCAGATGCCGGTCGAGGTGATGCGGACAATCGCATCGGTGGGCTGCTGGATCGTCGGATCGGGCACCTGGTCGACGCGCACGTCGCGCTTGCCGTGGAAGGTGACCGCCTTCATCGCGCTCCCACTCCCTGCGCCTCCAGCGAGGCGTCGAGCGCGTTGTCGAACGCGGCGTAGATCTTGTCCGCCGCGGCGTGCTCCTCGCTCAGGATGTTCTGAGCGGCGGCATCCGTCGGGCTGTCGCCAGCGCGGCGGGCGACGCGTGAGAGAAGCTCGTAGGCGCCGATTTCCAGGTGCTCGAAGGCATACGAGAACGCGGCCAGCTTGGCCGGTGTGTCGGGCTGCGCGCCGAAGAACATGCCCCAGTTGAGCGCGCCGAGCCGGAGCACCGCGTCCTTGATCTTGGACGAGCTCGCGCCGCGGGAAGCCAGGCGGGCGTCGATCTGCTGCTGGTGCTCCTCGCTCTGGTGCAAGTGCTCCTCATAGGCAGCGGCCAGTTGGCTTGAGCCGGCGAGCTCCGGGCCCTTGGAGAGAAGCTGGATGGCCTGGGCCTCGATCGCGTGGGCGTCCTCGAGGTACTTGTCGAGCTGCTCGCCGAGGTCATCCGGAGCGAGGTCGCGCAGCGACGCCTCAACCGCCTGGTCGAACAACCCCTCCAGGCGCGCGGCCATCGCGCGCTCCTGCTCCTCGATCCGCCGCGCCATCTGGACCGTCTCGACGTCGCCGGCGCGGTCGGCCAGGCGGGCCAGCATGTCGTACGCCGCGAGCTCCATGTGCTCGTAGGAGAACGCGTGCGTCACCAGCTTGCCGGGCGTGTCTGGCTGGAGCTTGGCGAATAGGCCGAAGCCCATGCCGGTGGCCGCGCCGGCCACGTCCTTTATCTTCGACGGAGATGCCCCGAGCGCGGTCAGCCGCTCGTCAACCAGACGACTGTGCTCCTGGGTTTCCGTCTCGTGCTGCTCGAAGGCGGATGCAATCTCTGGGTCACCGGCGATCTTCGGCGCGGCCTTCATCTGGACCAGCGCCTGCTGCTCGATCGAGTGGGCGTCGGTCAGGTGCTTGATCAATTGGTCTTGGAAGCTCTTTGTCATACGCGTGAGCTACCCGGCGATTAGGCCGCAAATCTCCGCGTGGCGCCTGCGAGCGGGGGTAACCGGGAGACGGCGCGTCCGCTCGAGCACGACCGGATCGGCGTCGCCAAGGACGACCGGAGTCGGCGTCGGCGAAGACGAGATGCCCGCCACCAGCCGCCTTATCACCGGACCGGCGGGTCGGTCGCGCTGCCACCCAGGCTGCTAGCGTTCTCCTTTGCTCACTGCTCGATTGGGTAGATGGGATGTCTGGTAGCTGGAAACGACGGCGATCCGACGCGCCGGGTCGCGGGCGGGGCCAACACGTCCATTGTTGAGGCACCAGGCCTGGCCGGAAAAGGCCGGGCAGAGGCGGACGGCGCATGCAGAGCGATTTCCTCGTAGACACGCAAATTTCCGACCGTGCGATCACGGTCACGCTCGGCGGCGAGCTTGATCTGCTCTCCGCGCCAGCGCTCGAGCACGCGCTCGAGCGGCTCCCCGCGTCCGAGGCCGAGCTGATGATCGTCGACCTGCGCGGTCTCGAGTTCATGGACTCGACGGGCCTGCACCTGCTGGTCCAGGCTCAGCAGAAGGCGCACGCTTCGGGTCGGCGCTTCGCCCTGATCAAGGGAGGCGAGCAGGTGCAGCGGCTCTTCGAGCTGACCGGCGTCACCGAAAACCTGACCATCGTCGACTCGCCTGAGGAGCTGCTCGAAGTGGACCAGGCGCCCGGCTCGCCCTGAGGCGGGACGACTGCGCCACCGGCGAGGCGCTACCTACGTGCGGAGGTGATCGCGCATCGAGACCC
>JAFAZZ010000142.1 GCA_019239375.1 Solirubrobacterales bacterium
GACGTTTCTACGCGCGCTGCGACTTATCCCGCCCGAGCTCGATTGGCGCGCGACCGTGTGGTCGCCAAAGGCTATTGCTGCGCCTGCGACCTTGAACCGGAGGCTGCGTGAACGGATCGAGTTCCTGGATTCGGGTGAGCTGACACGTGAGCAGGCGCTATCGCGCGCCGATGTCCTCGTGCTCGCCTCAGAGGGCATGAACCCGGCCCCGGGAACGCTGCTCGCTGGCCTCACCGGGGGCCTCCCGGCAGTGGCCTCGCGGCTGGCGGTCTACGCAGAGGTGCTTGATGAAGGTGAGCACGGGCTGCTCTTCGAGCCCGGTGACGCCGAGACGCTTGGCGCTCAGCTAGCTCGCGTGATCTCGCAGCCGGACCTGCGTGATCGGCTGCGCGCGAGTGCCGGCCAGTTGCGAAAACACCAAACCTGGAGGCGGGCGAGCGACGAACTGGAGGGTCTATATCGAGAGCTCGTCGCTCGCCGGCACGACCAGCGCAGCAACGCCCGCCTGAGAAAGCGCCTGGCCTCACGTGGCTTGATCGACGTGGACCTCCACATGCACACCGACCATTCCTACGATTGCGCCACGCCGGTCGAGGTGCTGCTGGCCGAAGCCCGGGCGCGCGGGCTCGGGGCGATCGCGGTGACCGACCACAATGAGGTCTCGGGCGCCCACGCAGCACGCCAACGGTCGGACGGGATCAGGGTGATCGTGGGGGAGGAGGTCAAGACGGCCGATCAGGGCGAGGTGATTGGGCTGTTCATCGAGGAGAAGATCCCGCGCGGGATGACCCTCCAGGAGACCATCGCGGAGATCAAGCGCCAGGGCGGCTTGGTCTACGTGCCCCATCCGTTCGACCGGCTGCACTCGGTGCCCGATTACGAGCACCTGCTCGACGTTCTCGACGACGTGGACGCGATCGAGGTGTTCAATCCGCGTGTGGCCATCACCGAGTTCAACGACGAGGCAGCCCGGTTCGCCGCCAAATACCGCATCCCCGCGGGCGCCGGTTCGGACGCGCACGTGCCTCAGGGCCTCGGCTCGGTGCGTATCCGGATGCGCGAGTTCGATGGCCCGGAAGAGTTCCTCGAGTCCCTGCGTGACGCCGACATCATCCGCAATCCGGCCAGTCTCCTGTACGTCCAGGCGCTCAAGTTCCTGCAGACCAAGGCGCTGCCGGAGGCGGCCCGCCGGGCCTCCCGCGAGCGACGGGTGCGCCGGGCCATGGGACGCGATCGGCGCGGCGCCGCCGGCCGGGGGAGCCGCAAGTCCTGATGCACTCGCAAGGACAAGCTCGTGAGCCGTCCAATCGGACAGGGATGCCGGCCACCGACGACGAGATTCGGGAGAAGTACCTCGAGCGGGCGATTCGGGAGCTGAACGCCTTCTCGCGCGAGGTGCAGGCGTGTACCCAGTGCCCACGCGGCGCGCTGATGCCGGTGCTGGGGTCCGGGCACCCGCAGGCCGACATCTTCCTGATCAAGCATTCGGCGCGGCCCTCTGAGGTCGAGGAGGGCGTCGCCTTCTACGGGCGCGCCGGCAACGCGCTGATGAAGTCCCTGAAACGGCTCTCGATCGATCCCCTCGCCGTCTACGGGACACTGTGCGTCAAGTGCCCAGTCGCCGACCCGGCCATGGCCGACCCCGGCTGCGTGGCCCGGCTGGTCGAGGAGATCCAGATCGTCTCGCCGAAGATCGCGGTGGTGATGGGACCCGACGCGCTAGCCGTGGTGGGCGAACTCGACCTCCCGATGCGCCGCGACATCCGCGCCTCACCCGGAGAGCTCCAACAACTCACCCCGAGCATCGAGGCCCTGTACGTGCCCAACATCGATGACGCGCTCGACGAGGAGGACTCCAAGCGGGAGTTCTGGGCCTCGTTCCGGGCGCTCGGCCAGTGGTGGGCGGATCTGCCCCCGTACTGACGCCGGCCCCCACGGTTTACGATCCGGGCCATGGCCGACTCTCAGCTTCCCGAGCCGCGGGCGTCCGACGCCGATCGCGAGCAAGCGGTCGAGACTCTGCGCCACGCTGCGTCTGACGGACAGCTGACGGTCGAGGAGCTCGAGGAACGTCTCACCTCCGTGTATGCCGCGCGTACGCGCAAGGAACTCGAGCGGCTGACCGCCGACGTGCGCCCAGCCGCTCGGCCACGCGCCAGGCTGCCCGTTCGCGAGGGGCCGGGGGTTACGCGCTGGGTTGTTTCGATCATGGGCGGGCACGACAAGCGCGGGCGCTGGCGGGTAGCGCCCCGCTGCACCGTGCTCAACATCATGGGCGGCAGCGACATCGACCTGAACGACGCAGAGCTCTCCGAGCCGGTGACACAGCTCACGATGATCTCGGTGATGGGCGGCGGCGCGGTCTGGGTGCCGCACGGGGTCGACGTGCAGGTATCGAACTTCGCCTTCATGGGCGGCAATGGGGCGGAGCTGGGCGACGAGGTGGCTCCGGCCGGGGCGCCGAGCATCCGGATACGCCTGGTCTCGATCATGGGCGGCTCCGACGTGAAGCGGGGTCGTAAGCTCAGCCGCGAGGAGCGCAAGCGCGAAAGGGAGCTGCGGAAGGCACGCCGGCGCGAGCTCGAACCGTAGGCGCGGCGGTGGTTAGACTCGGCGCCATGGACCTAGAAGAGAAGTCCCTCGACCACATCGGCGACCGCTGCGAGGAGTGCGGCGCGAAGCTGACTCGGGCGGAGATTGAGGCCGCGCTCGAGTCGGGCGGGCCGGCGCTGTGCACGGTCCACGCGGAAGAGGTCGTGCCGGTCGCGGAAGAGGACGACGCTTTCGGCGGCGAGTAGTCCGGCCTTACGGTCTGCGGCTCAGCCGCCCATCGTCAGAACGATCTTTCCGAGCTTGCCGCCCTCGCCGAACCGCTCGTAGGCGGCAACCGCGTCCTCCAACGGATACGTGGCGGCGATCGGCACATGAATCGCGCCTGAGGCGAGCAGCGGGAGGACCGAGCGCTCCATGGCCCGCGCGGTCATCGCCTTCTCCTCGAGCGGGCGGGGACGGAGCGTGGAGTTGAGGATCCGGGCGCGCTTCTGCATGGCAAGCCCCAGGTTGAGCTCCGCCTTGGCGCCGGCGGAGATCCCGATCACCATGATCCGCCCCCAAAAACCCAGCGCCTGGAGGTTGCCGGACAGGTTCGGCGCCCCGACCAGCTCGAGGATCACGTCGAACGGGCCGTGATCTTCGAATCCCTCGGGCGCGATCACCTCGGCACCCAGCTTGGCGACCCTCGAGTGGTGGTCGGGGTTGCGGACGGTGGCCGTCACCCGCGCGCCGGCGGCGCGTCCGAGCTGGATCGCGGCGGTGCCCACCCCACCCGCGCCCCCGTGCACGAGGAGCCGTTCGCCTGACCTCAGCCCGGCCTGCGTGAAGACGCCGTCGTGGGCGGTGGTGAACACCTCGGGAAGGCCACCGGCCTCGGGCCAATCCAGGTTGTCGGGAACCGGCATCAAGATCCGCTCATGGACCACCGCGAGCGCGGCCTGGCCCCCGCCGGCCACAATCCCCATCACCCGGTCGCCGAGCTCGAACCGACTGGCTCCGGGCCCCCGATCGATCACCTCGCCGGCCAGCTCGAGCCCCGGGATGTCCTGGGGCGCGCCCGGCGGCGCAGGGTAGGCGCCGCGGCGTTGCATCATGTCTGCGCCGTTGAGCCCGGCGGCGCGAACGCGAACGAGGCACTCGCCGGCACCTGGGGTTGGATCCGGATGGTCCTCCACGCTGAGCTTGTCGTTTGCGATCGTGACGGCGCGCACGGGGCGGAAACCGTACCGAAGTCGGGCGCCGCGGCACGCCCGCGGCAACCCACTACATTCAGTTGCTCAGACGCGATGCCGGCGCGGCGCCCCCACCCCTCGGGAGCACGGATGGTCCTGAGGGTCAAAAGCGCTACGCGCTGCGGGTGAGCAGCGCTACCGCTTCGATGTGCGGCGTCTGCGGGAACATGTCGACCGGCTGCACCCGCTCTAGCGCATACCCAGCCTCGACGAGCTGAGCGGCGTTAGGCGCGAGCGTGGTCGGGTTGCAGGAGACGTACACGATCCGACGCGGCGCCGCCTCGATGATCCGCCGCACCACCTTCTGGGACAACCCAGAGCGCGGTGGATCGACCACCAGGATGTCCGGTCGCCCCGCCTGCGCCACCAGCTCGCGCAACGCCAGCCGCACGTCGCCGGCGAAGAAATGGACATTGTCAACTTCGTTTAGGCGTGCGTTGGCAATCGCGTCGGCGATCGCTTCTTCGACCAGCTCGAGCCCCCACACCTCGGCCGCGCGCGGCGCCATCAGCAAACCGATCGTCCCGATCCCGCAGTACAGGTCGTAGACCCGGTCGGTGCCGGCGGGCTGGGCATAGTCGATCGCCAGCTGGTAGAGCCGCTCGGCCATCTCGGTATTGGTCTGGAAGAAGGCGCTCGAGGAGATCCGCAGCCGCATGCCGCCAATCTCCTCGTCGAGCCGGTCGCTGCCCGCGAGTAGCTCGGTCTGGCCCGCCTGAGTGGTTTCCGCGACGCTGTCCGTTTGCGTCCAGAGCACGCCCTCGACAGATCCGACTGCCTCGATGAGCCCGGCGCGAGCGAGCTCACCAGGCGCGGTGACCAGGCGGACCTGGAGCTCGCCCGTGCGCCTGCCCTCGCGGACTACCAGGTTGCGCAGCCGGCCGTCTTGCGTCCGGCGGTCGTACGCGGTCAGTCCGTGTGCCCGGCACCACTGGACCACCCGCTCCCGCGCGGCATTGGCCGGCGCGGAGGCCAGCAGGCAGTCGGACACCTCAACGATCTCCTCCCACCGGCCAGCGGCATGAAAGCCGCACACGAGACGACCGCCGGGCCCAGTCCCGAACGAGTACTCGAGCTTGTTGCGGTAGCGCCAGGTCGCGACCGCGGGGAGGATGGGCTCCAGCTCGAAGCCCTCGAGCCGGCCGATCCGGCGCAGAGCATCCTCGACCTGGGCCTGCTTGGCCTCGAGCTGGCGCTCGTAGGGCAGGACCTGCCAGGCCACGCCCGGATGGTTCGCCCGAGCGGCGAGGCGATCCGGACTCGGCTCGAGGATCTCGACCGCGCGAGCCTCCGCGTAGGCGCGCTTGGACTTCTGGACCACCGCCCGGACCCGGTCCCCG
>JAFAZZ010000135.1 GCA_019239375.1 Solirubrobacterales bacterium
TTCGATGTTCACCAGCATCTGTGGACGGGGGCGCTGATCGAGGCTTTGCGCGCACGCCGGCGGCCGCCCCGCCTGCGTGGATGGACGCTCGAGCTGGCCGGTGAGCCTGACTACGAGGTCGATCCGGCCGCCCACGATGTCTCGGCACGGGCGGCGCAGGCGCGGGCGGATGGGATCGACGTGGCTCTGGTCGCGCTGTCGAGCCCACTGGGCATTGAGTCGCTGCCCCCGGAGGAAGCCGATGAGCTGCTCCCTGCGTATCACAACGGGGTATCGGCGTTGCCGGCGCCGTTCGGAGGCTGGGCGGCGGCCTGTCTGAGCGAGATCGATCCAGTCGCGGTGGGGCGCGAGCTGGATCGCGGCTTCGTCGGGCTCCAGCTGCCGGCGACGGCGCTGCTCGACGCGCGCGGCTACGAGCGGGTCGGCCCACTGCTGAAATGCCTCGAGGCCACGCGAAAGCCGCTGCTGGTGCATCCCGGGCCGGCGTCGGGCGGGTGGGGCGCGAAGCGGGGAATGCTGGCGGGGCCGGAAGGCACGGTGGCGGGACTGGGTGCGGCCGGCGCGCCGGGTTGGTGGCCGGCGATCGTGTCCTACGTGCAGCAGATGCACGCCGCGTGGTTTGCCTTCAGGGCGTTCGGCCGGCCGCGCCACCCTGCGCTGAGGGTGTGCTTTGCCATGCTGGCCGGGCTGGCGCCGCTGCACGGCGAGCGCGTGGCAGCTCGGACCGGCGACCGGAACGTGGTCGACGAGGACGTGTTCCTGGAGATCTCCTCGTACGGCACGAAGGCGATTGATGCGACGATCCGGGCGGTCGGGGTGGATCCACTGGTCAACGGCTCGGACCGTCCGTACGCCGAACCGGCCGAGCTGGAATTGGGCGCCGCGGCCCTCCGGGCGGTGCGCGGCGCGAACCCGATGCGTCTTCTCTACGCCAAGGAGGTATCTCATGAACTGGCCATTGCTGCCTCCGCGTAACCTCGAGCGCACGGAGCTCGAGGCGTTGGTCGACGAGCTGGCGGGCGATCCGGAAGGCTGGGCCGAGCACGTCGCCTTCTCGGGGGGGAGGCGCCATTACGTCTCGCTGCACCGCGACGAGTACGTGGATGTGTGGCTG
Source organism: Solirubrobacterales bacterium (assembly GCA_019239375.1). Taxonomy (GTDB): domain Bacteria; phylum Actinomycetota; class Thermoleophilia; order Solirubrobacterales; family Solirubrobacteraceae; genus Palsa-465. Next base: position 1,115 of record JAFAZZ010000135.1, read on the forward strand.
TTGTGCTGGCAGCGGGGCGACGACACGGGCTGGCACGACCACGACATCTCCTCGGGTGCTGTGCGCGTCATGCGGGGCGCGCTCAGAGAATCCAGTCCGCGCCTCGGTGGTAATCACGCGACCCGCGTGATTACCACCGGAGGGTCGTTCTCGTTCGGACCCGAGCACATCCACCGACTCTCCGGCGAGGACGAACAGGCGGTCTCGATCCATGCCTACTCCCCGCCGCTATGGCGCCTCGGCCAGTACTCGATCGACTCGGACGGCGTCATGCGGCGGGAGTCGGTCAGCTACGCGGACGAGCTGCGTCCGCTCGAGGTGGGCGTGGCCGCGTGAACCCGCGGAGACGCGAGTTGCAAGCGGCTGACGCGTAGCTCTAAATGGCTGCTTGGCGCGATCTCGCAGCACCTCGAGGACTTCGGCCGGATCAAGCCGCGCGACCTGCAGCGGTACGCCACCGTGATGACACCGAACGGGGGTTCGGAGCGATCGAGATCCTCGACGACGACGACGACCTCCAGTAAGGAATTAGCCCCGAGGACCGTCGGGTACATGCACCGTGCCGAGAATGTGATCGCGCCGCCCGATGGATTTGACCTACTGGCCCGCACCGAGAGTTGCGCGGCGGAGGCGTTCGCAGCCAGAGAGCGCCCCTGGTGGGGCAGGCAGTTTCACCCCCAGTGCTTCATTGGCGCGCACCGAGCTGGGACTCGGGGCTGCGCAACTTCTTCGCACTGGCGGCGTCCTCATCCGGGCTTGACAATCCGCGCGCGGCGGCTTTACAGTCGGTCGCCGATCCAGCACTCGAGGAGGGAGCGCCGGTTGCTCGACCGGCGCCAACAGCCGTCGTGACTGACGAGCGTCAGCGGAAGGTCGACACGATTCGTGGTCGCATCGGGGAGGTGGAGAACGACCTCGTCGACGAGCTGGTGGCGGGCCGGATCGAGCGGCGCGAGTTCGTCCGACGCGGGACCGTGCTCGGGCTGTCATTGTCCTCTCTCGGAGTGCTCGCCGGATGTGCGACGCCGAACGTGGCCCAGGTGTCCCCCCCACAGACCAAGCCGCCGAAGGCGGGCGGGACGATGCGGACCGGGATTGTGGCGCCCGCCGCTGCGCTGGACCCGATCATGATCAGCGACGAGGGCGGCCTGGCCGTGCTGGGGCAGACCGGTCAGTACCTCGTGTGGTCAGACAAGCATCTGAATCTCCGCCCTGTGCTCGCCGAGAGCTGGAACCACGATCACACCGGGAGGGTGTGGACGTTCAAGATCCGCCGCGGGGTCAGCTTTAGCGACGGCACCCCACTATCGGCCGAGGACGTGGCCGCGACGTTCAACCGCCTGTCCGACCCGGCCGTGGGGTCAAATGCACTTTCGAACTTCGACGGCGTCTTGAGCAAGGGCAACGCCAAGGCGATCGGTCCTTACACGGCGCAGTTCACTCTCGACGCCCCCAACGGCAACTTTCCCTACCTGGTCAGCTCGGATAACTACAACGCGGTAGTGCTGCCGAAGAACTACGACGGGGGGTGGGACAAGACGTTCATCGGCACCGGGCCCTGGAAGCTCGAGTCGTTCACGCCCAACCAGGGCGTCGCGTACGTGAGAAACCCGCGCTACTGGGGCCCGCCGACCGTCGCCGAGCGTTCGGAGGTGACCTTCTACGCCGAGGAGCAGGCGCAGACGCTGGGCATCCTCGGCAACCAGGTAGACGTCGTCGCGCATTACTCGGTGTCGGGGGGGCGCGCCCTGATCACCAATCCCGACATCCGCACGACCCAGTTTCGGTCCTCTTCTCACCGCCAGATCCACATGCGCACCGACAAGGAGCCGTTCGCCGACAAGCGCGTTCGCCAGGCGATGGCGTTGCTGCTCGACCGCCGAGCTCTCGTCAACGGCCTCCTGGCCACGAAGTCCGACTACGGCAACGACAGCCCGTTCGCGCCCGTGTTCCAATCGACCAACCAGTCCGTCCGCCAGCGCCAGCTGAACGTGGCCATGGCCAAGCAGCTGCTGGAGGCCGCCGGCAAGGGCGCAGGTTTCAGCACGCAACTGCTCACCCTGACCCATTTCGAGCTGCCCGACCTCGCGCAGGTGGTGCAGAACGACGTGTCGGTAGCCGGCATCAACCTGAAGCTCAGCATCCTCGATCCCGGCTCCTACTACGGTTCGTCGAAGTTTGGTACCTCGCCGTGGCTGGACTCGACCATGGGCATCACCGACTACGGCCACCGCGGCGTCCCGAACCTGCTCCTCACGGCCCCGCTGAGCAGCAAGGGACCGTGGAACGCCGCCCACTTCAGGAACCCTCAATACGACCAACTGGTCGCTCACTACGTGGCAGCGCTCGACCTCGGCGCCCAGCGAGCCGCCGCCGCCAAGATCCAGGAGCTGCTGCTCGACGAAACGCCCGTCATGTTTCCCTACTTCTACTACTTCCTC
>JAFAZZ010000158.1 GCA_019239375.1 Solirubrobacterales bacterium
GCGGGCGCCTTCTCCTCGACGCGCCGCGGCAGTAGCGTCTCGCGCGCGATCACCAGCCGCTGGATCTGCGCGGTCCCCTCGTACAGCTGGAGGATCTTGGCGTCGCGCATCAGCTTCTCGACCTTGTACTCCTTGATGAATCCGTACCCGCCGTAGACCTGGACTGCGTCGGTCGTCACCTCCATCGCGCTGTCCGCGGCGAACCGCTTGGCGTGCGAGGACTCGAGCGTGTTGCGCTTGCCCTGGTCGAGCAGGACCGCCGAGTTGTAAGTGGCCAGGCGGCAGAGATGCACCTTGGTCGCCATGTCGGCGATGATGAACTGGATCGCCTGGTGCATCGCGATCGGTACGCCGAACTGAACGCGCTGCTTGGAGTACTCGATCGCGAACTCCATCGCCGCGCGGGCCACTCCCGTCGCCATCGCCGCAACCCCCGGGCGCGTCCGGTCGAGGGTCATCATCGCGATCTTGAAGCCCTTGTTCTCCTCGCCCACGAGGTGGTCGGCCGGGATCTCGACGTCGTTGAACACCACGGTGGCGGTGTTAGACGCGCGCTGGCCCATCTTGTCCTCGTGCTTGTCGACGACCACGCCGGCATCGCGCGGGACGATGAAGCACGAGATCCCGCGGTGGCCGGCCTCCTTGTCGGTCTTCGCGTACACGGTGTACCAGTTGGCGTACTCGCCGTTGGTGATGAAGGACTTGGAGCCGTTGATCACCCACTTCTCGCCCCTGTGCACCGCGGTGGTCTTCATGCCCGAGACGTCCGAGCCGGCGTCCGGTTCGGTCAGGCAGAAGGAGGCCAGCAGCGGGGCCTCGGATAGCCGCCCCAGGTACTCCTTCTTGAGTGCCTCGGAGGCAGCCAGGATGACCGGTGCGGTGGCCAGGCCGTTGCAGGTCACCGAGGTGCTGATCCCGGAGCATCCCCACGCCAGCTCTTCCTCGATGATGCATCCGTCGAGGTAGCCGAGCCCGGGTCCGCCGTACTCGAGCGGGAAGTGGTTGTTCATCAGGCCCAGCTCCCAGGCTTTCTCGATGATCTCCTGTGGCCATGTCCCGTCCTGGTCGTACTCCCAGGCGACTGGTCGGATCTCCTTCTCGGCGAAGGCATGGGCCATCTCGCGCATGCTCAGCTGCTCGTCGGTGAGCGTGAAATCAACCATCCGGGTTTCTCCTTAGAAGCGGCGGCGGTGTAGATTGACTGGTCAGTCAACATCATGGTACCGATGCAACGCGCGCGGCCGCCCCGATCTCTCGCCTCCGGCTGGCAGACTTAGACCACGTGCATTCGGCCTTCAACATCGTCGTCTGGGTCGTCTCACTGCTGGCGCTGGTGATCGCGTTCGGGGCGCTGATTGCCAGCCGCAAGACGTGGGAGGACTTCGGCAAGGGGCGCTTGTCAATGGAGCGTGACGGGCCGCCGGATCCCGTCCCCGGGTCGGGCCTCTCGGTGGCCGAGCGCGACGAGGAGATCCGCCAGCTGCTCGGGGCCCGTAACGCGCGGCGAATCCGCCGCGGCGAGGCGCCCCTCGACGTCGAGCAGGAGCTCGCGCGCCTCGCGGCGCCGGCGGTGGACCCGGCCCTGCGCGAGGAGATCCGCCAGCTCGTGGCGGCGCGCAACGAGCGCCGCGCGCGCGCGGGCAAGCCGCCCCTCGACGTCGAAGCCGAGGTCCAACGCGAGATCTCCGAGCTGGGCGGACTGTGAGGCGCGGTTGCGGGTAGCCTGTGGCCGCGATGGCAGACCCGCGCCGCTACGAGCTCGATGACCTGGTCAACCGACCGGGGACCTACTTCAACCCGCAGACCGAGGTGCTCCTGGTCGTCGATGACTCTCCCGAACTCGATGCCGAGATCTTCAACATGGAGGAATTCGAAGGCGCCGACTGGGTCCTGATCTCCGACGAGGTACCGGTCGACGAGGACCGCCGGGATGAGGTCCTGCAGTCGTTCCAGGCCCGTCATGGATCGGACGATGCGGCGGCCGATCCCGACGAGGAGCCCGAGGAGTACGAGGAGGAGCAGGAGGACCTCGGCCGCGGTTAGCCCCGGCGGCCGGCTCGGGCTACCCGCCGCTGCTCAGCAGCGACGCGCACTTCTGCATCTTGCCCACGTCGCCGCCCGCCTGCTGGATGCACTGGCTGTACTTCTGAACGCCGCTCGAGCTGCCGGTGCTCGGGCTCGCGCCCGCGCCACCGCTACTGCTTCCGGTGCCGCCGGCTGAGCCGAGCGCTCCGGCCGCCGCGCTCTGTAGCGCCTGGGCGAAGGCCGTCACCTTGGCCTGAAACTCGCTGAACGGCCGCAGGGCGGTCGGAGCCGTGATGGTCTGGGGCTGGTTGAGGCTGGAGTACGACATGGTCAGCCCGATGTCGGCGGACGTCATTCCGCCGAGCTGGGCCGACGTGTTGCCGGTGATCAGCACGGTGAGGGCGACGGTCAGCCTGCGAACCGTCTTGTCGTTCTTGCCGGTCCAGACGTCGACGCTCGGATTCTCGATCGCCGTCCCGATCTTGGCGCGGGTCGCCGGCGACAAGCCCGACTTGAGGCCGCTCGTCCCCGACACCCCTAGCGAGGATGCCTTCTCGAGCACCGTGTTCAGGTCGTTCAGGAGCGCGGGGACGTTGACCCCGGCATGAATGTGCGTCGTCTGGGCACCGCCCACGTTCTCGGTCCCGACGATCGTGGGATGGGTCAGCCAGTGCTGCGGTTGAATGCCGAGCCTGCCCAGCGTGCCCGAGCCGTTGCTGGCGCCCGGTGGCGACGCCACCTGCGCGAAGCTCGACTCGAGCTTCTGGAACGTCGCCCGGGGCATCCGGTAGCTCGTTCCCTCGAGCGTGACGTACCCGTCGGTGCCGGTCGAGAGGATCCCGAGCGAGACGCTGCGGCCCAGCGCGCTCGCGCTCGCCGTGAAGTTGGATTCCGGCAGCTCGCCGGCGCCGCGGGTCTGGAAGGGGCCGCCGAAGCTGAGCGTGACCGGGCCGTTCAGCGTGTTCGATCCCGATGGGACGATCGTGAGCGTCAGGTTGAGAACCCCGCTGGCGACGTTGTGGGTGCCGCTGAAGGTCTGGCTGAGCAGCGCGTTGGGGTCGCCCGAGCTACCGCTGCTGCTGCCGCACGCGGCGAGGCCCAGGCTCGCCAACACGACCACGATGAAGCCCCTGAATGCGGTTCTCCGTTGATGCATCGCGTCGCTTTCCAACTCAGCCCCTGGGCGAATGTAGCACCCGATCCTGGGTCTCGCAGCGGTCCGCGAGCGCCTAGACTCGCGCGATCATCCCAGCTCGGACGATCCTCTACATCACGCGATCATGACCCCTCGGACGATTCTTTACACAGGCAAGGGGGGCGTCGGAAAGACGTCGGTCGCCGCGTGCACGGCCCGTGCCTGCGCCGCGTCTGGGCTGCGCACATTGGTGATCTCGACCGACCCCGCGCACAGTCTGTCCGAATCGCTGGGAGCCGAGCTCGGGCCAGAGCCTTCGGCGATCGAGGACCGCCTGTGGGGCCAGGAGGTGAACGCCCAGGAGGAGATGGAGCGGCACTGGTCGGGGGTACAGGACTGGCTGGCCGAGGTGTTCGTCGAGCGCGGGATCGATCGCATCTCCGCCCAGGAGCTGACCGTACCGCCGGGGATGGACGAGCTTTTCTCCCTCCTGCGCCTCCAATCTGCGCACCAGTCGCCTGACTGGGACGCGATCATCGTCGACTGCGCCCCGACCGGCGAGACGCTTCGCCTGCTCTCCTTTCCTGACGTCGCCCGCTGGTGGATCGAGAAGGTGTTCCCGCTCGAACGCCAGATCCTCGCTGCCGCCCGGCCACTCGCGCGCTCGCTGCTCGACATCCAGCTACCCAGCCAGGCCGTGTTCGCCGACATCCAGCGCCTGTCCACGAATCTCATCGCGATGAACGAGATCCTCCGCGACCGCAAGCACTGCACCGTCCGCCTGGTGATGAACCCGGACAAGATGGTGATCGGCGAGGCAATGCGCACCTTCACCTATCTGAACCTCTACGGCTACCTCACCGATGCGGTGCTCGTCAACCGCGTGTTCCCATCTGACGTCGGCGACTACTTCGCCGGCTGGCGCCGTGTGCAGGAAGAGCACCTCGAGCTGGTGCGCTCCGCCTTCGCTCCCGTCCCGGTGCTGTGGGCACCGTACTTCGATCAGGAGGTGCTCGGGGCCGAGATGCTCGACCGCCTCGCCGGCGTCCTGTTCGGCCCCGGCGGCCACGATCCCGCGGCCGTGCTCCACGACCGCCTCACCCAGGAGCTACGCGTCTCCGAGGACGGCGCCGGGCTGCGGCTGATGCTTCCGTTCGCGCACAAGGGCGACATTTCCCTCAAGAAGATCGGGCTCGAGCTGATCGTCGGCGTCGATGGCCAACGGCGCACGATCATCCTCCCCCCGGCTCTCGCCGCCTTCCAGCCCAGCGGCGCCACCTTCGAGGACGGAGCGCTCGAGGTCACCTTCCGCCGAGCGCGTGATGCCGAGCCCGCCTGAGGAGCGCGAGCCGCCCGGCTCCGGCGGCCCGGGTCAGCCTCCGCCGCCACCCCCCACTTCCGCCGAGGAGGCGCTCCGCCGACTCGAGCAGCGACTCGATCGCGCCACCGAGGCGGCCGAGCGTCTGATGGCCGAGGCGGCGACCGAGGCAGCCGGCGCCAGCAACCCGGGCGATCCCACCGACGGCATCAAGCCTCCGCCGGCCGGCTGGCAGATCCCCGACGACGCCCGTAACGGCACTTCTCCGGAGCTCGAGCCCTTCGTCACGCTCCTCCAGGCCATGCGCGAACTGATTCCCCCCGAGCTCCAGCGCCGGCTCGTGACGGCTCTCCGCGAGTTGCTGCTCGCGCTGCGCGCGCTGATCGACTGGTACCTCGAGCGGCTAGAGCGCCGGCGGGAGCGATCGGTGGAGGTCGAGGACATTCCGATCCTCTAGCCCGCGCCTCGCGCGTGCTTACAATCGACCCGTGGTCCTCCTGGAGGCAGCTCGGACGGCGCTGGCCAGGCTCACGGCACCGGCGGGCGCAGGGGTATGAGCGAGGGACGCACGCCGGATCGTCATAGGTCTTGGCCGACTCGTCTAGTGCGAGCCTGGCGGCTGCTCCCGCACGAGTCGCGGCTCGCCGCGCTCAGCTCACTGGCCCTGTTCCTGACGCTGTTCCTACCTTGGTACCAGGTGACGCTGATCGCGCCGGCGAAGTCGGCCGGGCTCGAGTCGGCCAGCGCGACGATCACGGGGTGGGGGGCGTTCTCCTTCGTCGAGGCCGCCGTGTTGCTGACCGCCGCGGCAGTCCTCACGCTCCTGTTTCAACGCGCCGAGGGGCGAGCCTTCCACCTGCCGGGCGGGGACGGTGGCGTGATCACCGCGGCCGGCCTGTGGACGTGCTTGCTGATCGTGTGGCGGATCTTCGACAAACAAGGAGCGACCACGCACGGTCCCTCGGCCACCTCATCCGGCGTGGAGTGGGGCATCTTCATCGCGCTCGCGGCGGCGGCGTTTCTCGCTTACGGTGGGTCCCGGATCCGCGCCGCCCACCGACCCGAGCCCCCGCTGCCGGGTGAGGAGCGGGCGCCGGCAGGCTCGAGCGCCGCCGCGCCGACCCGGCCCGCGTCGAGCCGGCGCGAGTCGAGACCGCCGCCGCGTCGTCGCGCGCAGCGGCGTCCCGCCCCGGTAGCGGCGGATCGCCCCGCCTGGGCGGCTCCCCCGTCGGCCTCATCGTCATCGTCCGGTACAGCCCGCCGCGGGGCGAGCGCGGCCGAGCTGTTCGAGCCCGTGGTCCCCGATGACCCTCCGACAATGCGTCTCGCCAGAACGAACCGACCATCCAGAGAGGATTTGCCACCGGCCGACGAACACCCGACGGACCCGATGGAAGATCGCGAGGAGGGCACGCTCCCGCTCGGCGAGGACGCCACGCTGCCCCTCCGCGAGGACGCCACGCTCCCGCTCGACGAGGACGCGACGCTGCCCTTCCGCGAGGACGCCACGCTCCCGCTCGACGATCGCCCGAAGCGTCACTGACCGCCGTTCACGGAGCGGCGCGCGAGTGCGGCGGCCACGGTCGCCACCACGAACGCCGGCCGCTTGACCACTTGGTCGCGCGTGAACCTCAGCACCTCGAAACCGGCGGCTTGTAGCGCCAGAACCTTCTCATGGTCGCGATTGAACGCTCTCGGCCCGCTGTGGAACCCATATCCGTCGATCTCCACGACCAGCCGCTGCGGCCGCCACATGAAGTCGGCTTCCCATCGGCCGAACGGCTCGTTGACGTCCGGCGTAGGCAGCCGCGCGTCCCGGATCAGCTTCAGAAAAGCCCTCTCGGCCCGAGACCGGGTGATGGTCGCGCCGGCGCCGTGGGCGATCACCGCTGCCAACCGCTCGGCGCCGCGGCAGGGGCGGTTTCGCTCGAGCACTTCCTCGACCTCGCCCCGCTTCAGAACCCCCGCGGCGAGGCCGTCGTCGATCGCACTCGCGAGCTCACCGGGCGACAGGGTCGACGCGATCTCCAGCAGCGCGCGCGCCGGCGAGCTCACCCACAGGCTGTCGTGGCGGCGCACTTCGCGTCGGTCGATCTGGCGGATGCGATGGACTCGGATGCCCTTGCGCGAGGCGCACGATCGCCCGAGCACCGACAGCTCGACCTCGAACGGATGCGCCTTGCGCAGGCCCCAGATGAAGGCCGACGTGTGATGGGTGAGAAAGGCATGCTCGCCACAGGCCAGCAGCGCCGCCTGCTCGCGCGCCAGCGGCGGCAGCTCGCCGCACCCGACCGAGTACACCCCGCGGAACTC
>JAFAZZ010000301.1 GCA_019239375.1 Solirubrobacterales bacterium
ATCGCCAGGGAGACCTTGCCTGACGGACAGGCCGCGACCGGCTGATCGGCCGCGTCGGCGGCGCTCGCCGCTCCGACGACCGACCACGACATCACCACTGCTGCAGCCACCGCCGCCGTCTGCCGCCGTCTCATCGCGTCTCCTCCCCAACCTCCGATTGCGACCGGCGCTCTGAGCTGCGCTGTCGGCCACGACACCCGAAGGGTTCCCGCCCGGCCGCCATCTGAATCACCGGCCGCCCGGCCGCCACCTGAATCACCGGCCGTATCCCCGTCCAGGCGAGGGCAACTGCCGAGGGCAAGAAAAGGGTGTTCGCAGGGCCCGGCCGGCGCCATACTCCTGCGCGTGTGGGTGCGCAGGCGGCACCATCCAAGAGCCATGATCGGCCGCCGACCGCCGGCCTCGGCCCCGGCCGCGGTCCCGCCTCGAGCGCGTCGAACCCGGAAATACATCTCGTGGACCGCGCTGGCGATGATGACGGTGGGCTCGGTTGGCTATCTCGGCTCCACGCCGGCTACCTCCGTGTTCGGCCTCGCTTCGGTGTTCTTGTATGTGGTCCCCGCGCTCGTGTTCCTCGTGCCGGTCTCGCTCGTCGCCGCGGAGTTGGCCTCCGGATGGCAGGGCGGCGTCTACAACTGGGTACGCGAGGGCATATCGGCACCGATGGGTTTGCTCGCGATTTGGTGCGAGTTCTCCCAGACGATCTTCTATTACCCGGCGCTGCTCGGATACGTGGGGAGCACGCTGGCTTATGCCATCGATCAGCGCTTGGCCAGCAACGGCGTTTACACGGCCGCGATGATCATCGTCCTATTCTGGGGCAGCGTCCTGGTGGCCTCCCGCGGGACCTCGCTCGCGGCGAAGCTCTCCTCAAGCGGAACGGTCATCGGGACGTTGATTCCAGGAGCCGTTCTCGTCATCCTCGGCGTCATCTTCCTGGCCCAGGGCAACCAGTCTGCGGCGCCGATGGACGTCCACCGCGTGCTACCGCCGTGGCACGGGTTCGCGAGCATCGTCCTGGTCGTCAACAGCTTCTTCACCTATGCCGGCGTCGAGGTCACCGCCGTGCATGTCGACGAACTTCGGGATCCGGGGCGCGAATACCCGAGAGCCATCTTCCTCGCCATGGCTCTCGTCCTCTTGGTCTTCATCTTCCCCACGCTGGCCATCGCCTGGGCGATCCCTGAGCCGCACATCAGTCTCACCGCTGGTGTGATGCAGACCTTCAACCTCCTGTTCACCCACTTCGGCGTCTCCTTCCTCGTGCCGATCATCGCGATCGCACTGGCCGTCGGGGCGCTGGCCGGAATGCTCGCCTGGCTGGACGGTCCCTCTGAGGGGCTGCTGAGGATCGGCCGCGAGCAGGGCTATCTTCCGCCGTACTTTCAGACAGTGAACGGTGAGGGCATCGAGGTCCGCATCCTAAGCACCCAGGCCGTCGTGATCACCGTCATCGCCCTGCTCTACGCGTTCATCCCGACCATCTCCCGGGCGTACTGGATCTTCACTGCCCTGGCCACGCAGGTCTATCTGATCATGTACGTGCTCATGTTCATCGCCGCCCAGCGGCTTCGCCACACGCAACCGGATCACCCGCGGGGATACCGGGCCCGGAAGCTGGGACTGCTGTGCCTGGTCGGCGGATTGTCGAGTGTGAGCGCGTTCGTGATGGGGTTCGTACCCCCATCACAGCTCGGGCACCAGAGCCCGGTTCTTTACGCGGGCCTCATCCTCGCCGGGCTGCTCATCATCGGCCTGATCCCTCCGCTGCTCATGGACCGTCTGGGCAAGCCGTCGTGGAGGACGGTAGAGGAGCAGCCCACCCACCGCTGATGGGCCACCGCCCAGGCTCGGCGACCGTGCTGCGCCAGGGCCGGGTTGAGACCGCGGCGGCCTTCGGGCCCGGTAGCGACCTCCGGCGTGATTACGCCGTCGACGCCCGCCGATCGCGAGCGGGGTGCTCCGAGCCAATCTACGCGGAGGCATTCTGTGGACGGTGCGAGCGCACGCGTCGTTCACGCTGGGCATCCGAGCTCGGCATTGATCTCGAGCCGGTCGACGCCCAGGAATCTTCGGTTGAACGTGAAGGCGTAAGGCGTCGGCCCGCGCTTTCGCAGATGGGCAAGCCGCTCTTCGGCTTCGGCAACCGTGGGAAGGTGGCCAGCGGGAACCCACCAGAGCGCCAGATGCACCCCGATTCGGTCGAACCACTCCCGTCGCCGACGCATGATCTCAGTGTGGGCACTGCGGTAGACGAACGTGGTTAGGTGATCAATCGACTCCCAGACCGACAGGTTCACGATCATCCGATCGTTGTCGAATCCGCGAACGGCGATCGAGTTTCCATCTTCGGTCTGCAGGCGCCAGACGAAGCCAGGCGTCCGATCCGCGAGCGCGTTGATGGGATCAAGCCGGGCCATGAACTCCGACAGCAAGTCAGAGTCGATCGGCGCTCTGGCAAGCGCGATATTCACCTGAGCTAGATGGAAACGCGGTCTCACCACCTGCCGACGCCGACGCCATCAGACAGCGGATCCTTCCCGCCAGCTGCGACCGCCCGCAGCCGGCCGGCCAGGCCGAGGGCGAGGACGACGAGTGCTCGTCCGATCGGGACGGTCCTCGCGCCAGGGCGTGGCGTCGACGACATTTGGCTCCTAGACTGGCGGAGTGAGTGCCCGCGTCACCGATTGGGGTCTCGCGGGGCTGGTCGCGGTGTTGCTCGTGACCGGCGCCCTCACGCTGTTCGCCGGCACGCCGCCGGCGGGCTGGGTCATCGGCGTTCATGACGTGTGCGGGATCGCGATCGCGCTCTTGGTCATGATCAAGCTCCGGCGCGTCTGGCCGCGTGTTGTCCGCGGTGCGCGCGGCGCGTACCGGCGC
>JAFAZZ010000344.1 GCA_019239375.1 Solirubrobacterales bacterium
AAGTGGGAGGTGAGCGAGGTGCCGGCGCCGCTGCGTTGGTGCCCGCCGGTCGCTGTCGGGGCCTGGCCGCCGACAGTGACCGGGATCGATCCCACGCCGCCCCCGCCGGCGGCATCGGTGACCTGAACCGTCACGTCATATTGACCGGCGTTGCCGAAGCGGACCCGCGGCGCCGGTGTGCTCGAACCGGGTGCCCCGCCGCCGAAGCTCCAGCTGTAGGACAGGCCCGCCGCGCCCGGTCCGGTCACGGTGGCGTGAAAGGTCACCACACCACCGGTGGGGACGGACGTGCGGGACGCCGTCACCTTGACCGTGAGCATTGGTCCCTCGAACACCTCGATCGAGATGGGTGCGGGCTGACCGCTGTTCTGCGACTCCTGCACCTCGTCGAGGTAGTTCTGGTCGCCGTTGCCCCGCCACGGCCGGTCGTACTGGTTCGAAGACCCCAGCGCCTCGACCACCGGGGTCTCCGTGGAGTCACTGAAGTCGCTCGGGGTGGCAAGGTCCGGAGGGCCTAGCTGCGACCCGGACGCGGTCAGGGGCGTGCCGTCTAGGTTCAGCACGGTGATGCCCTGCACCGCGTTCACCGCGATCGGCGTCTGCATGCACGCGAGGGCGGTCGAAAGCGCCCAGGTTCCCGTCTGCGCGCCGCTCGGCGGCAGAGGAACATCCACGAAGCCTTGCCGGCCGAGTTCGTTCATCGTGCCCGGGCCGGTGTACGTCGGGCAGCGTCCGGGATCAGCCTGGAGCGCCGCCAGCGTGACCGAGTCCGAGCTGTTCCCGCTCGAGGTGTAGACGGTGGCCGACACCAGCACGTTCGAGCTGCTGTCGGCCGTCGCGCCGGCGCTCGTGACGCTCAGCGTGATGAGCGCGGATAAGAGCGCCAGCGCGAACCGTGCCATCAGCGAGAAACTAGCGGGCCACCGCGGTCCTCAGACCCGAGAAGCTCGGCGGCTGGCCCGCCCGGATGTACTCCAGCTGCAGCACCCACCGGGTCTTCGGCTTCACCTTGCCGTGGAGCGCAACGGCCGTCTTGCCCGCCTTCAGGCGTGCGGTGGCGAGGACCCTGAAGCGCGCCGGGGCGCCGGGGGTGGTGTTGAGCGCGAGCAGCTCAACCTTGGCGCCCGAGGTCGCGGCCGGCCGCACCGAGCCGCGGGCGGTGAACGCGCCCTTCCCGGACTTGACGGAGCCGAGGCTGACTCCGGAGGCAGGCGCGGGGCCGATCGTGACCTTGACCGCGCGCGCGCTCGCCGCCACCACCTGCCGGGGATCGGAGAACGTCACCTTGACCTGCCAGGTGCCGGCCGTGAGCGGCACCGAGATGGCGAAGTTCCCCTGGGTGGCGGCCAGACGCGTGCTGGCCACCTTCCGGAATCCGCCCTTCTTGCCGACCGCATGGGCGAACACCGCCACCGTGCCCTTAACATGCCCATTGCCCGGTGCGATCGAGCCGATCACCAGCGCCTTGCCTCCCTGGGACTGCACCCTGAGATTCGACGCCGCCGCGTGAACGGTCACCTTCACCGGACCCGTTGCGGCCGGAGACAGGATGTCGCCGTAGGGTGGGTTGAGGGTCGGGATCTCGATCTTTGAGATCACCCCGGTCGAGACCTGGTAGGAGCCGGTTGAGGGGGGCACGAACCTGATGCTGTAGTGGCCGTTCGTGTCCGTCCTCCCGCGGGCTATCGGAATCACCAGCGCGCCCTTGACCTCGTTGACGGTGATCGTCTCGCCCGAGAGGACCGGGAAGCCCGGCTCCGCGTTCGTCAACGTTCCCGTCACCTTGGCCGGCTTGCCGGCGTGGTAGACGTGCGGGATTCCCGACGCCGTCAGGTGGGGCGAGGCGTCAGCGATGAACGGAGCCCCGCCGGGATCGCTCGTCTTGTTCAGATACGTCGCCAGCTGCCCCTGGAGCGCCGACGAGGTCAGGAAATCCACGAAGTCCTTCGCGGCCGTCAGGTTCACGGTCTCGCCCGGCTTGGACGGGTTGATGATGTAGACGTGGAAGTAATTGACGAGCGCGAACTGCCCGCCCGGGGCCGAGGCGCTCTGAGGACCGCGCGTGACGATCTTCAGGTTGGGGATCGTCCCGGCTGGGTCCGTCCCGGAGGCGAGATAGTCGAACGTTCCCCGGTCGGTCAGTACGTAGCACGTGTTGCTTCCGCTGGGCGCGTCGGCCGGCGGACAAGCGTTGGCGGCGATCACATTCGCGGCCTGGTTGGAGCCGGCATTGATGAAGTACCAGGACGGATTGTGCGGGCTCTGCACCGTTCCGCTGTCCGGGCACGGCTGGCCGTTCAGCGCAGCCGAGTTGACCGGCGACATGCCGCCGCCGTCGGCGGCACTCACCAGGCACAGCGACAGGCTCGCCGGCTGCAGCCCGGAGCTGTGCACGAGCGCCCAAATTTGGTGCTCCTCGACGGTCGTCCCGGAGGCGGTGGTCGTCCCGCCACGCGTGAAGAAGGTCGCCTTCCCGGCGGCCCCTGCGGAGGCGACGTCGGCGAACGCCTGCGCGACGTTGTCTGCCCCGTTGGAAGCCACGCCCGCCGGGTCGCCGGTCGGCCCCGCGAACACGAAGTCGTTGATGAAGATCGCGTTGCCGAATTGGTTGTTGTAGGAGAAGCCGTTGGCGACGAACTGGTTCTCGAGGGAGGCGGCGTGGACGATCAGCGCGCTCGGCCCTCCCGTCCCATTTTCGGCGTTCTGAATCGCCGCGCCGGTGGCGGAGCCGACGTACTTGAACGTGAACTGCGGGAAGGCCTTGTTGAACCCCGGCTGGATCACGTTGGCGATCAGGCCTGAGTCGCTCACGTCGCTGGTGCCGACCACGGTCAGCGTCGAAGACGTGTCGGCGACGGCCGGTGCCGCGAAAGCGAGCAGCAGCGCCACGGCGAGTAGAACGATACGACGAGGAATGGAGAGGGTTTCGAGCATGCGGCGCAGCATATAGGCAATGCCTAGGCAAGAACGGTCAGCCTCCGAACACGCGATCCGGGCCGCTACGCTTGGCTGGTGCGGGGCAGACGGCCACGAGCCAGCGCCTGCGGGGCGTTGTTGATCGCGGTATTCGCCGCCGGCTGCGGCGGCCGCGCCTACACCAAGAGCGACTTCATCGCCCGCGCCAACGCGATCTGCGCCGACGCGCTGCGCCAGACCCGATCGATCCCGCCCCCCGGCGCTGCCCAGGCAACCTTGGGACAGGACGCCGCCTTGGGCGCCTACCTCGGCAGCGTGCTTCCGGTGCTCGAGAACGAGGCATCCCAGCTCCGCGCCCTGCGGCGTCCACCCGGCAACGCGCGAGAACATGCCACGCTCGAGCGGTATTTCATCGCGCTGACTCAGACGGTCAGGGACTACAAGGAGCTCGCCGCGGCCGCCACACACGGTGATGATCAGGCGGTGGCGGACGCGGAGGCCGCGCTCGGAGCGAGTCAGGTGTACTCGCTCGCCGCGAGCTACGGGCTGCGAGCGTGTGGAGCGCCCGGGACGACGGCCGTCTCAGACCCGCGTTCTCTCCGTCCGTTGCACCTCGGCGTGTAGCGTCTGCGTTGCAGATGCCCGATGAGCTCTCTCTCGGCGAGGCGGCGGCAGCGCTCGGGGTGAGCGTTGACACCCTGCGGCGCTGGGACCGCAAGGGCCAGATCCGGACCTTCCGCGACCCCCGCAACCGTAGGGTCGTTCCCGCCTCGGAGGTTGAGCGGCTCAGCACACGTCCGACGCGCCACCGCACGGGAACCGAGCGCTCGGCCCGGAACCGATTCGCCGGCGTGGTGCGCTCGGTGGAGTGTGACGGGGTGATGGCACTGGTGGAACTCGAGGCCGGGCCGTTCCTCGTCACGGCGGCGATCACCCGCGACTCGGTGGAAGAGCTCGGGCTGACGGCCGGGGTGAGCGCGATCGCCGTCGTCAAGGCCACTTCGGTCATGATCGAGCGCGGCCCGTCGGCGTGAGTCACGCTGACGGCCCGTTCGGCGTGAGCCCTGCCGGCGCCGGCCCGTCGTAGGCATCTGCCGACGACCGGGCCGTTTTGCCTAGGATGTAGCTAGGCAGATCCGATCTCACCCACGAACTATGGGGGTTGACGTGACGCGCAGGTGGTTGCTCTCGATCGTTGTTGCAGTTGGGGCGGCCGCCCTTGGCGCCGCGCCCTCCTCAGGCTTCGCCGCCCACCGGCACGGAGGTGGCTCGAGCGATCGCCACGCCCCGCCGACCGTCACCGTGGACGGGTCGGTCGCTATGGCGTCGACCTACACCCGTGCGCAACTCGAGGCGCTGCCCCACTCGACCTTCACGACCGCCGGGGATCGGTGGTGGGCACGGACCCACACCGGCACCGGTGTCTCGCTCGAGGATCTCGTGAACGCCGCGGGGCCGACGCTGCCGGTGGCGAAGAACGCGCTTCTGCGGGTCACGGTGACTGTAAGCGGCCTGTGGGACCGACGCGTGACCATGGCCCTCGGCGAGCTCGACAGCAATTTTGGCGATCATCCCGCCTACCTTGCCCTCGAAGAGGACGGGCGCCCCCTGCCGGCCCCCGAGCTCGTCCTCCCGGCCGACCGCGATGGGGCGAGGACCGTGCCGGCAGCCGACCGCATCACCGTCGCGGTGCAGAACCTGGCCCCGACCACGCCGCCATCAGCGGGCGCGCTGACGATCGAGGAGAGTGCGTCTACCAGGGTCCTGACCGCGCCACAACTCGCCGCCCTCCCCGCGGAGACGCTGCAGGTCAGCTTCCTGGCCGGCACCGGTATCCAGCAGCACACCGAGTTCGGCCCAACCCTCGGCGCCGTCCTGCGCGCGGCGCACGTTCGGGCAGGGTTGAACACGTGGGTGGCAGCGGTGGGCTCAGACGGCTACGTCGCCACGGTCACGCCCGGGGAGGCCTGGGTCGGCGGCCGTCCGCTCCTGATGTCCTTGCGCGAGGATGGTCAGACGCTCTCGCAGCCGCGCCTCATCGTGGACGGCGATGTCAAAGGCGGTCGCTACGTGTCAGACGTCGTGGATATCGTGATCGGACGGGGGACCCCATGAGCAGGACACTCGCACGGAGGGACGCGCTGGCGCTCACGGTCGGCGAGGTGATGATCCGAGCTCCGAAGACGCTACCCGCCGCCGCCTCCGTAGGAGAGGTTCGGCGGCTCTTCGGCCGGCCGAATGTCCGTACGGTCCTGCTCACGGATGCAGGAGCGTTTGCCGGCGCGATCGAGCGCGATCGGTTGCCGCATGACCATCCCGACAGTACGCCGGCGCGGGAGTGCATTGAGCCGGAGCCGGCCACCGCGACGCCTGGAATGCCGATGTCCGATGCGGTCAGGCTGCTCGAGGCGCGCGACGAGCCTCGGCTGGTCGTGCTCGAGGAGGACGGTATGACGCTCGCGGGGCTGTTGTGCGCGAACCCGGGGGCGACGGGCTTCTGCACCCGGCCCTAATCGCGCGCTGTCGCTGGCCCCGGTCTCGGGGCGCACAGGCATCTGGCTACGCTGCTTGGAGACCTGCGCGATGAACCAAACCGGGGTCATCTACCGTATGTCATTGAAAGAGGCGAAGCAATGAGCGCCAGCGACAATGACCGGATCTCGTACCTGTCGGGCGAGCCCGTAACGTCGCTGACACCGCGGGAACGAGCCGAACTCGACGAACTGCGCACGCTGCTCGAGACGCCCGCCGCGTGGGAGGACCCCGATCCCGCACTCGAGGACCTGGTAGTCAACGCGGTCGCTCGTGAGGCCGAGGCCGAGCGTGCCTCCGCGACGGCGCAGGTCGCGCCGCCCGGCCGCCGCCGGCTCTCGCTCGGCGCCCCGTGGCGGCGGCGCCCGGTAATCGCGATGGGCGGTCTCGCAACCGCCGCCGCGATCGTGGTGGCGCTGGTGATCGCGCTGAACGCCAACTCATCAAAGCCACTGCAGTTCGCGCTGGTCGTGTCGGGCACGCCGCTTGCCCCCGGGGCGCACGGCTCCGCCACGCTGACCCAGACCGAGTCTGGCTGGCGCGTCGAGCTGAAGGCGACCGGGTTGCCGCATCTCGCCAATGGCCGCTACTACCAAGCCTGGCTGAAGAACTCAGCCGGGATCCTGGTTCCCATCGGCACCTTCAACGACGCGCAAAACGTCACCCTGTGGTCCGGGGCGCCGGTGACACAATTCCGCACGTTCAGCGTGACCCGCCAGCTGGCCAACGGCAACCCGACGTCCTCCGGGCAGCGCGTGCTCGTCGGCATCGCTCACCCGGTGCACTGAGACGTCGGCGCCGAACGGCTGGTAGCGGCATCCGGGAGGCTCGCTCTGCGCCGGGCTGACCGGCGACGCGGCTGCCTGACTCCCGGCGCTCGTCGCCCCCGATCGTGCCACCGAACCGTGAGGTGCCTGCGTGTGCGAACCGCGCAGGGCAAGTGCGCGTAACGGGTGTAGGCGGCTGAGGGTCGACGCCCGTCGTGGGCGCAACTCACGGGGTGTCCACGGTGCGAAGCGGGGGGCCGGGATCACACCATGCGCCGCCGAGTCACTGATGCCAAAAGGAGTTTTCGAAATGCATTT
>JAFAZZ010000190.1 GCA_019239375.1 Solirubrobacterales bacterium
GCTCGTACGTCGCCCACAGCCCGCCGAGAAGGCTCGCGCCCTCCATCGCGCCTTTGATGCGGGTAAACAGTTGCGCGGGCGACCCGTGCTCATTGGCGTAGCGCATCACCGCGCCGGCCTCGATGTCCCAGTCGATCGGGTCATCGATTTGCACCACCAGCCCGAGATCGCGCATCCGGTCGAGGCAGGTGCGCAAGTCCATGCTCCCATTCCGGTTCTCAGCGCCGTTTCCTGATTCGGCTGTTCCTGGGGCACTTGTCGACGTAGACTTCGTTGCCATCGTTGCTCCTTCGCTTCGAAAAGCGCTCGGCACGCAGCGGGGCGAACCCCGACGCGGGCGTCTTGGACCCTGTTAGGGCTTTCCGTTGGGGACCATCGGTGCGATCGCTAAGTGATCAGCTGTGACCCTCGTTTCCGGAGGTGAGAAATCCGCATGCCCGTTGGTCTGCGCGGACCCCCGGTGCAGAGATGTCGTGTCGGGACCTTGCCAGCGCGGAAAAAGGTCGCAGCTGAGCTCGACGTCCACAAGATCCAGCGCGCGATTCACCGTCTGATCGACGATGTCCCCCAAAGTTTGCGGTCGCTGATAGAACGCGGGGACGGGAGGCATCACAATCGCCCCCAGCTCGGCGACCTGCACAAGCAGCCGGAGATGACCGAGGTGAAACGGGGTCTCCCGCACCAGCAACAAGAGCTTCCGGCGCTCCTTGAGGGTCACGTCTGCCGCGCGCAGCAGGAGGTTGTCCGAAAAGGACGTCGCGATCCCCGACAGCGTCCTGATCGAGCACGGGGCGACGATCATCCCGTCCGCGCGGAACGAACCCGAGGAGATCGCCGCAGCGATATCGCCGGCTCGATAGACGTGATCCGCCAGCGCCTCAACCTGTTCGACAGAACGATCCGTCTCCAGCTTGATCGTCCGGCGGGCTGCCGGGCTGAGAACCAGGTGCGTCCCGACCTCCGCAACGCCACGCAGCACCTCCAAGAGGCGGATCCCATACACGGCTCCGCTCGCGCCCGAGATGCCGATGATCAGCTGTTTCACAGGTCGTCCTCGCGTCCAGAGCTCCACAACAACGGATCGACTCGCGTGGACGCCGCTCTGGGCGTGGCCCTCATGCACTCGAAAGCCTGTGTCTCAGCCGGGTGAGCCGTCGTCATCCACTTTGTGTGATTCAGCGCCCGCGACCCATCCGAGGCAGAGGTGATGACCTGACGAGCCTGCCGTGGTCCCAATGCGTCCCACCGAGCGCGCACGGGCGCTCAGAGCCACCCGGGCGAGGTCGTCCTCAACCTGGTCGCGGCGGGCGATCGGTCCGATCCGGCGGCAGCCCGCTCGAGGTGAATGCCGGCTAGCCCCACGAGCGACGCCGAAGCCAAGATCGTGATCGGCGCCACGGACAATCCTCCGCGTCGGCAACTGGTCGGATCCGGAGGCAGGCTCGTCCGCGACGCGAGCACATCACCTGTCATCGTTCAACGCGGCGTCCACCAGCGAGAGGCAGCCGGCCGCCGGCTGTAGACAATGCTCGCCGAGGTTTCACGCACATGATCGAACCCGAACCATTGAAGACTCGCTCCCCGCTGCGGTGGTCGGACCCGTTCAAGGTCCGCTCGGTCTGGGTTCCGCCCTTGGTTCTGGTGACGGGCCTCATCGTTGTCATGACACTCGTCTATTTCGGGTCCGTCGTCAATCCAACGGGGCACCTTCATGGGTTGCCGGTAGCCGTGGTCAACCAAGACGCCGGGGCTGGCATCGCTGGACAGCACGTCAATTTCGGCGAACAGATCGCGTCAGGCTTGATCGGCTCGCCGGCGGTCTCGCGCCGGCTGGCCCTACGCCACTCGACGCTGGCGCAGGCGAAGCACCAGATGGACCTCGCCAAGGAGTACACCGCCGTGGTGATCCCGCCGGGATTCACAACCAATGTGCTGGCCCTCGCGGGCGTGTCCCGAGCAACGTCGAGACCGGTGGTCGAACTGCTGACAAATCCTCGGGCAGGCACGCTCGCGGTGAGCTTGGCCACCGGCGTGCTCCAGCCGGCCCTCTCGCACGCATCGGGAGCGATCGGCCAGAGGCTGACGCCACTCAGCTCGGCACATCCCGCGAGAGCGGCCCCGAGCCCCGTGGTCGCGGATCCGGTCACGGTGTCCGTGGTTCCGTACAGGCCTCCACCGTCGCACTCGGCGCTCGGCCTAGGCCCGTTCTACATCGCGTTGCTGACCACGTTCTGTGGATTTCTGGGCGGCGTGATCGTGAGCATTTCGGTTGACGCCGTGCTCGGCTATGCCGCCACTGAGCTCGGACCTGTGTGGCGCCAGCGGCAGCCAGTCGCTATCAGCCGCGTTCAGACCCTGATCTCGAAGTGGGTGATGGCCGCGCCCCTGACGGTGATCCTCACCGGCCTGATGCTGTTCACGGCGGTTGTCATCCTCGGGATGAATTCTCCGGACTTTCTTTCGCTATGGCTGCTGTGCTGGTTTGCCGCGATGGTGGTCGCGATCGGAACGCTCGTTCTGTTTGCAGCGCTGGGCACGCTCGGGCAGCTCGTCGCGCTGCTGGTGTTCGTTTACTTGGCGCTTGCCTCGTCCGGAGGGACCGTTCCGCTCGAGGCGCTAGGGGGTTTCTTCAGGTTCATCGCGAACTTTGAGCCGCTAAGGCAGATCCTGGTCGGAGTCCGAGCGATTCTGTACTTCGGTGGGCGGGGGGCTGCCGGCTTGACTCGCGCGTGGGTTGCAAGCGGGATCGGGCTCGTGTTTTGGATCAGTGTCGGTGTTCTTGTAACCACGTGGTATGACCACAAACGGCTTTATCGAATGCCACCCGACCTCATGAGGTACCTCGATCGCGCCGTCGCCGACTACCGACGAGATCAGGCGGCCCTGGACGACCAATCCGCGCAACTGGCCGGGGACGGAGAGGCAGCCGAGGCGCCTTGAAAATCGGCGGCCCTGGACGGACCGACGCCGGTTATTTCCCGCAGCACGTGGCTGGCTTCCAGAACCCGCAACGGAGGCTCCGTCGGCGGCGATCGCGGTGTCGGGGCTGCCGTCGTGCATGACCCCCGACCCGCGGTCACGCAGCTGAACTTGGCCAACCGCAGGATGCGAGCAGCCGGGCTGCGACTCAGAGTCGCATGGGGACGACCCGGACGTCGCCAAGGTAGCCGCCAGCGCGGTGCCCGACCAGGCACCCGAGGCGCCGCCCTGCTGCCGCCGCCAATCTCCCTTTCGCGCGCGCGTGCGCGCAGACGCGTGTGCCTGCCCACCGAGGGGACCGAAGCGCAGCGCGAGCGCGAGGAGTACGAACCCAAGACCGCGAGCGGACATCGGCAGAAGCGATCGACGGCGTGACCCGCGGCCCCGATGGTGCCAGAACCAACGAACTTCGGGACTGCAGATGGCCAGACTCGCGCCGACCTGCGGAGGCCATGCTGATCGGAGTACCCAGTCGGCCGGTCTAGCCCTCACGGTCGCCGTCTCGACCGGCTGGGCTCGTCTCTGGCGACATTTACCGGTTCGTCGTGGACGACACGATGACTTAGAGACGCGCTCGGGTGGCCGCTGGTTCCGCGGCGGTCACCTTGCGTAGGTCGTCAAGTGATTCGTCGATAAGGCGGCGGAGGGCCGCGGGGTCATCCTGCGCCACCCAGCGGGCGAAGGCGACATGGAAGACCGTTAGGCCCGTCTGCGCGGCTAGGATCGCCGCGTTGAGCGGCACGCCGCGCTCGAGGAGCGCGGCCTTGATTGATCCGGCGAGCCGCTGGAGCTTGATCAACTCGCGTTCCTGCAGCTCGGGATTGGCCATGATGATTCCGGCCCGCAGCCGCGCGAACGGGAGGCGTTCCTCGAACATCTCGGCGATCGGGTCGAACCCGGCCATGACCGCGGCGAGCGGGCTTGCGTCAGTGGGCGTCGTGGCGAGCGCCTCAAGCCAGATCCGCTCGAGCTCCTCCGAGCCGAAGAACAGCACCTCGCGCTTGTCGGTGAAGTAGCGGAAGAACGT